>NZ_DFDO01000091.1:0-5851 GCF_002367915.1 Acinetobacter sp. UBA3025 | reverse complement strand
ATAAGCAATACCCAGCCAGCGAATCGCCTCAAACAATACCGGAAAAGACACAATAATCGCTGCGATTCCTATTGCTACCAAAATGGAATGTACCAGATAACCTGAACAGATCCCGATGGTTGCCATCATGCCTGCTTTTGCATCTTTACCCATCACTTGAGACAGGATAAACAGCATATCTGGTCCAGGTGTAAATATCAGGGGAAGCACGGTCAGTGCAAAAAGTGCAAATACAGACATTTCCTTTTCCTTTAAATCTTCGGAAAGTGGAATTAGTATCTGCGAATTTTTACAAAATAGGCTTTCAATTTATTTTATAATAAGTATTATTTTTCGAATTATATTCTAATTTATGAAAATATCTTCCAAGTCTGTGCGAGTAAAACTTGACCGAATTGATAAAAATATCATTCATCACTTGCAAGCCAATGGTCGTATTCAGAACAACGATCTGGCACGTGAAATTGGACTATCCCCTTCTTCCTGTCTGCGTCGGGTGAAATTGCTTGAAGATGCGGGCGTAATCCAGAATTACACCACCATTGTCGATTCACAAAAAATCGGTTTTCAACTGATTCTATTTTCACGGATCTGGCTGGTCGGTCAGGATGCAGAAACCATTGATACTTTTATCGAGGCGATGAAAGAACTGCCTCAAGTGATGGAGTGCTATATCATTCTGGGTGAATGTGATGCGATGTTAAAAGTTGTGGTGCCTGATCTGGAAAGTTACCGTAAATTCCAGTCTACCCATCTAACCAAGAAAAATGGCATTACCAGTGTCAAAACTGATTTACCCAGCCAG
Source organism: Acinetobacter sp. UBA3025 (assembly GCF_002367915.1). Taxonomy (NCBI): domain Bacteria; kingdom Pseudomonadati; phylum Pseudomonadota; class Gammaproteobacteria; order Moraxellales; family Moraxellaceae; genus Acinetobacter; species Acinetobacter sp. UBA3025. The sequence continues at coordinate 5,046 of NZ_DFDO01000091.1, read as the reverse complement.
ATCATCAAGCAAAGTTTTCAGTTACCGCTGGATGACTTATAAAATATTTCAACAATAAAAAAGGATGACCTTGGTCATCCTTCATATTTATTAAACTTGTAAAAAGTCACGATGCACATGACTCAGTTCAATCAGTTCATAAGACTTTAGATCAAAAATATTCCAGATTTCGAGCGCATCTTCTTTCAGGTCAACAGCTTTACTGGCTCGCTGTGTGGTCTGCCATTGCAGATCAGAAATCCATAGATAATACTGGCCTGTTTCAGGATTATAAGCCTGCATTTTCCCTTCTGCATTAATCCCTTGCACGATTGCCCCTTCAGGGAGAACGGCTTCAATAGTGGGCAAGCTAATCTCAACAAAATGTTTAATCTGACGTAAACCATAACCAGCAAACATATCTTTTTGGGCTGGGCTTAACTGCGCATACTTTTGTTGTATATCCGGGATAATTGCTGTGTCCATAAAAATTCCAGTATCGAGATTGCTGATTTTCTTTTTAAAAATTGATTACTATTTATACTTATATCCGAAAACAGCCATTTGAAAAATAAGACAATAGTGAAATATCTTTCAAACAGTCTATTCAGGTCATATTTTGAGCATGATACATGAAAGTTTTATGCCATGAATCCTAATCATCCGACAAGCGGAAGAAAACTTTAAATTTTTCCTATTCTTTATGCTGTGCCCGCGGATGCGCCTGATCGTAAATTTGCGCAAGTCGATCAAAATCAATATGAGTATAAATTTGTGTGGTACTCAAATTACTATGCCCCAACATTTCCTGAACAGCACGAAGGTCACCGCTATTCGACAGCATATGACTGGCAAAACAATGCCGCAATAAATGCGGATGCAGGTCAACATTAACCCCTGCACGCTGTGCCTGAAACTTGACCCGGTTTTCAATTTGCCGTGCACCGAGCGGATTGCCTTTTTGGGTGATAAATACATTCGCGTCAGGTACAAAATCACCATTCCAGAGCGGATAAATTTTTAGCCATTCCATCAGACTGTCTTTGGCTTTTGAACCAAAAGGGATTACCCGGGTTTTATTGCCTTTACCGGTAATCCGCAGGAGCTGACGATTAAAATCAATATCCTTGATTCTTAAGCTCTGAATTTCTGCCAAACGTAAACCACTGGAATAGAGTAATTCCAGAATCGCCTTGTCTCTCAACCACATTTGCTGCTGTACTTCAGATTCTGGAGCAGGCTGGTCCAGAATCTGGTTCACAGTTTCAATATCCACCATACCCGGCAAAGGACGTGACTGACGTTTCAACTGAAAATCATCAGCCGGATTAAATGCCAGATACTGCGCCTGCTCTGCCCATTTCATGAACTGGCGAATCGAAGAAAGCATCCGTTGCAAGCTACTTGAACTTAATCCGTGCTGCTCGACTTTTTCAGCCAGAAATTGACGTAAATCTGTGGCTTCCACATCATTGAGTGCCAGTCGTTGTACTGCGCAGAACTCCAGAAAATCAGCCACATCACGTTCATAGGCCTGCAAGGTATGTTTAGACTGGTTCTGGATCTCACGTTCTTTGAGCCAGATTCCGAGCAAGTCTTTTGCAGAAAGCTTTACTTGCTCCATTCAATTGACTCCAGCCAGGCTTCAATCAGTTCTGCGGTCTGTACCGGATGAGTCGCCGCAAAGAAATGATCTCCGCTTTGAATTACATGCAGGTTTGCATGTTTCAAATTTTGCTTTAAGCATTGCCCCACCTGAACGGTACTTAAAGCGTCTTGGTCACCCCAGATCAGTAGAACAGGAATCTCAAGATTGCTTAACTGTTTCAGGCTAAATACGGTTTGATCTTGTAAAAACCAGTCAGGAACATCTTTAAACTGCTCGCGATAATCTATCCGCCAGTCAGCACAACCGAACTGTGATAGATCCACACCACCAGAAGTTGCCAATAAAACCAGTCCTTTGACTTTCTGTGGATGATGCAGTGCAATTCCAACTGCAAGAACTCCCCCCATGGACTGGGCAACCAGAATCGAATCATCCTCAATCTGCTCTGTGATGAGTTCCTGCAGATCATGCAAGTTTTGAATAGTTGAGTTTGGTTCTCCCCCATCGAAGCCCGGATATGCCAATATTTTTGTAGATTGATCTGTTTTTAAATGAGCCAACAAGGGCTGCCAAAAGCCTTGGCTGCCTGATGCACCCGGTAAAAACACAAGCTGATTCATAGCAGTGTTGTGATATCAATTAAATATGGAATTCATCCTATCATAAAAAAAGCACCGTACTATGTGCGGTGCTTTTTAGAGAAATAAATGTGGGATTAACCCTGGAAGTAGCGCAAGTCCAGTCGACCTTCATAAACATTGGCGGTTGGACCTGTCATCCAGACTACATCACCTTCTTTCCATTCAATCTGCAATTTACCACCCGCAAGTTCAATTTCGACCTTGCTAGATAATAAACCACGGCGCATACCAGACACTGCTGCAGCACAGGCACCTGTACCACAAGCCAGTGTTTCGCCTACACCACGCTCATAAACACGTAAACGGGCATGCTTTTCATCAATAATCTGCATAAATCCAGCATTAACGCGTGCCGGGAAACGCACATGAGATTCCACCTGTGGACCAATTTTAGCTACATCGGCAGTTAACACATCCGGAACAATCGTCACTGCATGTGGATTACCCATATTCACCACATCAATCGTCAGTTTCTCACCACCCGCCAGATCGATGTCATACAGATTTTCCGGTTCTTCTGCCACAAATGGAATTTCCTGAGGCAGGAATTTTGGATAACCCATATTCACTCGCACCCAGCCGTTGGCACCAAGTTCAGGCTCTACAAATCCAGCTTTGGTCTGTACCTTGATTTTGGTTTTAGTGGTCAATTGACGTTCATGCACGAAACGGGCAAAACAGCGTACACCATTGCCGCACTGCTCAACCTCAGAACCATCTGCATTAAAAATACGGTATTTAAAATCTGCACTTGGAATATCAGGCGGCTCAACAATCAAGAGCTGGTCAAAACCCACACCGAAGTTACGATTCGCAAGACGCTGAATAGTGAGAGTATCCAGATAAGCACGCTGGCTAATCAGGTCTACCACCATAAAATCATTGCCTAGGCCATGCATCTTGGTAAATTCAAGCAACATTAATTAGTCTCCTTAAGGCAATAAACGCTCACGTTCCCAAAGTGATTCAACCGTTTCACGTTCACGAATCAGATGAGCCTGATCACCATCCACCATCACTTCAGCAGCACGACCACGACTGTTGTAGTTCGAACTCATTACGAAACCGTATGCACCAGCCCCAAGAACTGCCAGCACATCATTTTCTTTAATGGCAAGCTCACGTTCCTTACCCAGAAAATCGCCAGTTTCACAGATTGCGCCCACCACATCCCATTCTTTTGTTTCCACATCTGTACGCGGTGTCACAGATTGGATATCCATCCAAGCTTCATATAAAGCAGGACGAATCAGGTCATTCATCGCGGCATCAATGATGGCAAAGTTACGGTGATTGGTTGGTTTCAGCAAATCCACTTTGGTCAGTAACACGCCTGCATTCGCTGAAATACTACGACCCGGCTCCATATACACTTTCAAACCCAGTTTTTCTAAAGCAGGACGCATGGCATTGGCATATTCTTCAACCGATGGCGGTGTTTCATCTTTATATGTCACACCCAGACCACCACCGATATCGATGTGTTTCAAGTTGATGCCCATGTCTTTCAGCTTGTCGATCATGTCAATCACACGATCCAGCGCATCAACAAAAGGCTGGGTTTCAGTCAACTGTGAACCGATATGACAGTCAATCCCGACCACTTCAAGATTTGGCAATGATGCTGCATAAGCATAGGTATCAAATACGCTATCTGATGGAATACCAAATTTGTTTTCTTTTAAACCAGTGGAAATATATGGATGGGTTTTGGCATCGACATCCGGATTAACACGTAGTGAAATAGGCGCTTGAACATTAAGTTCAGCCGCTACTTTCTGAATACGGTCTAATTCGGCATAAGATTCCACGTTAAAGCAAGCGATGCCTACTTCCAATGCCTTTTTAATATCTGCTTCTGATTTACCCAGGCCCGAGAATACGATTTTCGAAGGTTCACCGCCGGCTTTCAATACACGAGCCAGTTCACCACCAGTCACGATATCGAAACCAGCACCTTGCTTGGCCAACACATTCAATACCGCAAGATTAGAGTTTGACTTTACCGCAAAACAGATTTGATGATCGATAAAGCTAAAAGCACGGTCCATATCCAGGTAATGCTTTTCAAAAGTTGCTTTTGAATAAACATAAAGTGGTGTGCCAAATTGCTCTGCGAGCTGTTGCAGTGAACATTGCTCAGCATGCAATACCCCATTAATGCGGGTGAAACTCATGAATGTATCCTTTCTCTGAAAGTCTTAAGGAGATGGTGTTGAATCGGATTCAGCAGGTGCTTCAAACTGCTGCTTGACCGGCGCATCCTGTTGTTCATCTGATACTTGCGGTGCAGATTCAGTATTTTTATAGAGTAAATACTTGGCACGTTTATCGTAGTTTGGATCATTTGGAAGATGTAAAGCTCCCGACTGCCCACAACCGACCAAGGCAAAACCGACTGTAATTAAACTGATGTAGCAAATGACCTGACGCATCTGACCACCTATATGAGTATTTTCGATGAAGTATAACGCGATCATCCGTATGACCAAAGCGCTAAACGCTAGAGAGTATATTCAGACATAAAAAAACGCCAGCAGATCGCTGACGTTTTTATTGATATGGATTATTTATGTTTCTGTTTATAGAAGCCTAAATATCCAATAATCAGCAAAATGAACCAGACCGGACTGACCATCAAGGCACGACGGGTATCATCTTCCAGCGATAACACACCAATCATACCAACAAAGAAAATAATGACGATCCAGCAAGTCACCAACCCACCAGGCAACTTGAATATGGATTTAGCATGCAATTCCGGACGGGTACGGTAATAGATCATGTAGCTCCAGATAATGATCAGCCATACAAGAA
>NZ_DFDO01000246.1:0-7131 GCF_002367915.1 Acinetobacter sp. UBA3025 | reverse complement strand
CTTCAAATATGATATTTTTCCTAAGTTTCAACTTGAACAAGAAAAATCAAATCAAGAGTATATTCATGCATACTTTGATGATCTATATATTAATAATAAAGAAAAATACATTAATGATTTAAACAAACTTAAAAAAGCTTGGCAGCAAAATGTTTTTAGAATGAAAAATAAAGATAACCCTAAAAGGAGCTACCACTTACCATTAAAAAAAGAATCAAAAAAGCTTTTAGAAGAATTAGCACTTTTCAAAAATATTTCTGAAAGTGAAGTTTTAGAAATATTGATTAAGGAGGCGTATACAAATGAAATGTGTGATAAAAAAGGGAAGGCTCTTTACTAAGCCATCCACTCTTTCACTTGCTCCCCATACCACTCCATGATCCTTACGCGCTCATCCCAATACTGTGCTCGGTTATACGCCGAGCGAATTCTATTCTGGGGTACGTGAGCAAGCTGGCGTTCAATAGCATCTGGATTAAACAGATTCGATTCGTTTACGACTGTACTGAATAGCGATCTAAAACCATGTGTGGTCATCCGACCTGTATAGCCCGAACGCTTGATCACGGCCAAAATAGACTCACTACGCATAGGTTCTTTGTTATTTAAACGATGTGGGAAAAGCAACTCCTGATTATGAGTCAGTCTTAAAGATTGCAGCTCTTCAATCATCATGTCCGTCAACGGTACACGATGTGGAAGTCGGTTCTTCATTCGTTCTTCAGGAATATCCCACTTACGCCCCTCCAAATCAAACTCTTCCCAACGTGCTTGCAGTAACTCACTAACCCGAACACCTGTCAGCATAATCAGAATAATCGCATGATGTGTCTGAGCATCACTTGGGTATGCTCTTACCTTTCTTAAAAATTCAGGCATTTCAGAGGCAGTAAGGGAAGCCAGGTTTTTGACTCTTTTATTCTTGAGAGCATAAACCAGATCACCTGCCGGATTATCATAACGATAACCATGCGCAATTGCATACTTCATGACCATGCCGCAACGAGATAAGGTACGTTTTGCAATTTCAAGCGAGCCTCTAGCTTCAATCTTCTTAACGATCTGCAGAATCTCAGGTGCCTGAATTTGATTAATACGCTTATTAGCGAGAGCAATATAAAGCTCATCCAATGAAGCTCGTACATTACTAATATGTTTCGATGACCAAGTTTCTTTTTGATTATTGAACCAATCCTCTGCGACTTCCTTAAAATAAGGCTGCTCCTGCTCGACCTCAGTTGTATTTTTGAGTTTATATCTCAGATCAAGCGCGATCTCCCTTGCACGCTTTAAACTTAGCTCAGGATAGATACCTATTGCTTTGGACTTCCTTTGTCCATTTTCCGTATATCTGAGAGACCAATATTTTTTGCCATTCGGATCGATTCGTAAAGACAGACCATTACTATCAGAAAGGCGGTACTGTTTTTCCTTCGGTAATGCTTTTTTACACAGCACATCGGTAAGCGACATATCTTTGTCCCACATAATTAAAATTATTTAGTGGGTCAAATTGTCCCAATTTTGACCCCAATAAAGCAAAAATAGGGTCAAACAGCTTAGGACAGTATCGGACAATACAGCCAATAAAAAAGCCTCTAAACATTGAGTTTAAAGGCTTTTTTAGATTCCGATGGATTACTTCGGAAAGAATTTTGGTGGAGATGGCGGGAGTTGAACCCGCGTCCGCCAACACTACGCTCGAGAATACTACATGCTTAGATATCGTCTATTGTTTTAACACCAAGAGACCCGACGAACAGGGTTCAAGGTGCGATCCTCTAGATTTGGTATAAAGCCCCGAGGCTTGACTCTATACGGACTTGTGTGCGTTCGCTTCAGTCGGAATCTCTAACCACAAGTATTCAGAGATGCGGACAAGCAGCCCTTAGGCTGCTAGAGCGTAAGTTTCGTCGTTTGCGACTATTTAAATGCAAATTTTATTTACGAGAGAAAATGCGCTCTCGGCATGCATCTATGAGTTTCATCATCGGCGTCGAAGCCAAGAACATCCCCAAAGTACAAGCTCATCATAGCATAACTGGCAAAAAATACGATGCATTTTCTACACAAATACACTTTTGAATGCGCCTGATTACATAATTGCGCTAATATTTCATAATTCAAGTCAGCATTTAAAAAAATTATGAGCTATTTATTGGCACTCGACCAGGGAACGACATCTAGCCGTGCAATCATCTTTAATGAACACGGACAGATTCAGGCAACAGCTCAACGCGAAACCCATATCCAGACCCCACATTCCGGCTGGGTCGAACAGGATGCACAGGAAATCTGGAGCTCGCAAATTGCAGTGGTACAACAGGCGCTTGCTACTGCCCGGATTCTGGCCAAAGATATTAAAGCGATTGGCCTGACCAACCAGCGTGAAACGACTGTGGTATGGGATCGTCGTAATGGCAAACCTCTTGCGCCAGCGATTATCTGGCAGGATCGTCGTGCAACAGACTGGTGTAATTTGCTCATTCAGCAAGGCCAGATGGATCAGGTACAACGAAAAACCGGATTACGGCTTGATCCCTATTTTAGCGCCGGGAAACTGGTCTGGTTATTAGAAAATATTGATGGCTTACGTACACTCGCAGAGCAAGGCCATGTGGCTTTTGGCACCATTGATAGCTGGCTGATCTGGAACCTGACTCAAGGTGCTGAGCATATTATTGAAGCGAGTAATGCTTCCCGCACCATGTTGATGAATCTGCAAACTCAACGCTGGGATGACGAACTACTCGACCTGTTTAATATCCCCGCTTCGGTTCTGCCACGAATCATCAGTTCTGATTGTCATATTGCAGATACGGCACCGGGTTTATTAGGGGCTACGATTCCCATTACCGGTATTCTGGGTGATCAGCAATCTGCCTTATTTGGCCAGTCTTGCTTCGAACCCGGTATGGCAAAAAATACCTATGGCACCGGCTGTTTTATGCTGTTCAATACCGGTCATGATATTCAGCTCAGCCAGAACAAATTACTTTCTACCCTCGCCTGGCAGGCACAGGGACAGACCAGTTATGCCCTGGAAGGTAGCGTTTTTATGGCCGGTGCTGTGGTGCAATGGCTACGTGATGGGCTTGGCATCATTCAGAAGAGCAGTGATATAGAGAAGTTGGCCTGTAAAGTTAAAGATACCGACGGCGTGGTCTTAGTTCCTGCTTTTACCGGACTGGGTGCACCGCATTGGGATAGTGAAGCGCGTGCCCTGCTGTGTGGCATGTCGCGTGGAACCAATAAAGCTCATATTGCCCGAGCTACACTGGAATCGATTGCCTTTCAGGTCTCTGATGTATTGACAGCCATGCAATCGGATATTGCCCATCCGTTAAAAGAACTACGTGTCGATGGCGGTGCCAGTTGTAATGATATGTTGATGCAGTTCCAAGCTGACCTGCTGAATGTGCCTGTCTTGCGTCCAAAAATGCTGGAATCCACCGCTTGGGGTGCAGCAGCGATGGCAGGTTTAAAGTCAGGGGTATTTTCTAATTTAAATGAAATTTCTCAATCCTGGCAGCTAGATCGCGCCTTTGAACCGAAAATGCAGTCCGATGAACGTGAAGCCCATTTGGCCAAATGGCAAAATGCCTTAAAACGGGCCAAATCAGATTTATAATCCTATAAAAAACCGTTAAATATTTAGCGGTTTTTTTTAATTTTGGAAAATATTAATGTGATGGCATTCCACCGACACCCGCTTTCGGTCGTGGAGCTAGCCAGACAATTAAGGCTGCGAAAATAAAAACCATCGCCAAAATCAAAAATAGATGATTGGCTGACAGGGTTAAGGCTTCTTTATCCACCAGACTGGAAATATAACCCAAGGCACTGTCTGAACTCATGCCCTGAGCTATCAAGGTATTCTGGGTTTCTTCGACATTCAATTTACCGACCAGCTCACTGCGTGCTACTTTACTATGATCATCCCAGATCGTGACTGCAATTGAAGCTCCGATCGCTCCAGCCATGGTCCGCAGAAAGTTCATCAAACCAGCTGCTGAAGCCATTTCCTGAGGCTGGACTGAGGCCAATGCCATATTGGAGAGTGGAATGAAGAAGAATGGCACCGCAAAACCTTGCAGAATCTGTGGCCAGGCCAATGCCATAAAATCAGCATCCGTAGTCCAGAATGCCCGCATCAAAGTCACAACGGCGAGCAAGATCAAACCGAAACTGGCCAGAATGCGCTGATCATATTTGGTCGCCATCTTCGCCACAATCGGTGACATCAACAGGCTACCAAAACCCATGGTTGCGGTTAAATAACCTGCCCAAGTGGCCGTATAACCCAGATTAATTTGCACCCACTGTGGAATCAGTACAATACTGGAAAAGAAGGCACCGAAGGCAAAGGCCAATGACAGCACAGCAAAGGTAAACCCGCGATATCGGAAGATCCGGATATCTACGATCGGATGCCGCTCGGTCAGTTCCCAGATGGTAAAGATGATTAAACCAACTATGGCAAGCACCGCCAATGTGCTGATAAAGGAGCTGCTAAACCAGTCATGTTCATGACCAAGATCCAGCATCAACTGCAGCGCACCAATCCACAGAATCAGCAGGAATAAACCACCTTTATCAATCTTCAAAGCATTGGTTTCAGTTTCTGCTGGTTTTAATAGCTTCAATGCAGCCAGACCGCAGAACAAACCCACCGGGATATTAATAAAGAAAATCCAGTGCCAAGACAGGTTATCACTAATCGTACCGCCGAGAATTGGACCGAGAATTGGACCGACAACGGTGGTCATTGCCCACATGCCCATCGCCTGAGATTGCTTTTCAGGTGGGAAGATGCGTAGCAATAAAGTCTGGCTGAGCGGCATAATCGGGCCGCCAAACAGCCCCTGCCCGATCCGGCAAAATACCAGCATTTCCAGACTGGTTGAAATCCCGCACAGAATTGAAAAAATGGTAAAGCCGAGCAAGCAGACACCAAAGAGTCGAACACTACCAAAGCGACCCGCCAGCCATCCCGTCAAAGGTACACAGATCGCTTCTGCAACTGCATAAGACGTAATGACCCAGGTGCCTTGCGAGCTGGACACTGCCAGACTACCGGTAATATGCGGCACCGAGACATTGGCAATGGTCATGTCCAGCACGACCATGAAATTGGCCAATGCCAGCACAAAGGCCGCCAGCATCAGCTTGCCGCCGGTCAGATTCCCATATGGAACATATTTATTCATCGGGAATTACTTCTTAAAGTGGATTTCAGCTTCCATCGACAGACCCACACGTAGTGGATGCTCGGCCAGTTCTTTCGGATCCAGCTGAATACGGACTGGCAAACGCTGTACCACTTTGATCCAGTTACCCGTCGCGTTCTGAGCCGGAATTAGGGCGAAAGCTGAACCTGTACCGCCAGAGAAGCCAACCACGGTGCCGTGATATTTCACCGATTTTCCATACAGGTCAGAGGTCAGTTCAGCTTTCTGCCCCACGCGGACCTTCTCCAACTGGCTTTCCTTAAAGTTGGCATCAACATAGAGCTGATCTACTGGTACGACCATCATCAGCATTGTACCTGGTGCAACACGTTGACCCACCTGAATTGAACGGCGTGAAACCACTCCATCAAATGGTGCCTTAATTACAGTACGTTCTAAATCCAGTTCAGCCTGTTTCAGCTTGGCTTCAGCCACAAGTACATCAGGAGTCGAATTTTCATTCGCACCTTGAATCAAGGCCTCATTCGCCGCTAAATTGCTTTGCGCTGCTTTCTGGCTAGATCTTGCTTGTGCCAGACCCGCTTCAGCAGAAGCTACGCCTGCTTTGGCAGTATCCAATGCAGATTGTGCGGTACTGAGTTCTTCTTTTGACACTGCACCGCTCGCACTGAGTTTTTCACGACGCGTATATTCATCTTGTGCTTTATGTAAGGCTGCCTGAGCCTGAGCCAGCTGAGCTTCGGCACTGCGAATCGCATCATCACTAACACTAATCTGTGAGCTTAAAGCCCCACTATTGGCCGCAGTCTGTTTGTACTGGCGCTTGGCTTTGGTCAGTTCTGCACGTGCCTGAGCCACTGCAATTTTGGCATCACGGTCATCAATTCTGGCAAGGATATCGCCCTGTTTGACCGCTTGGGTATCATGAACCAGTACTTCAGCGACCTGACCACTGACCATAGACGTAATAGAAGCCGTTTCAGCACCCACATAGGCATTTTCAGTACTGACTGAATTGTTCAGAAAGAATTTCCAAACCAGAAACAACACCAGTGCAATCACTATGAAGATGGCAACGATACTCAGGGCTTTTTTACGTTTATTTTTTAAAGCTTGATCCGAAGTTGCATCAGATGCGTTTTCTGGCAGGGTGTCTTGTACATCTGTCATTGATTTTTTCCTAAATCCAACAGACTTGGTCACGCAGCCACACTGACCAGCACTGACATGAATGTATAATAGATTCATATCCCGTTTATTGATCAATGGGTAAAATGAGAAAGCCGTATTAATTTAATTTTCATGCATTCTAATAATAAAAATTAGAAAATATGCAAAAAAATATTACTCGGAAGTTTAAAAAGCTAAGCCCTTATTCCAGGAATAAGGGTTTAGTTCGGGCTCAGAGTAAGCCAGGATCGAGGAGATAAACTTAATTAATAGGCATATGAGGCAATCGCTGTGGCAATCGGCTTGTCATCATCATTGACCATAGTCATGCGCATGGTGCAACCCTTACGCCCCAAACGTAAGGTTTCTGCACGGGCAATAAAATATTTGCCACGACCGGGCGCCAGATAATCCACGCGCATATCTACCGTCGCCAGACGTGATACCTTTTTAATCGTATCGGCAATAGTTTCCGGTTCAGCTTTCTTGTACATCTCACCCATCGCCACAATTCCGCCAATACTGTCGAGTATGGTCGCTGCAAGACCACCATGCAGAATCTGAAAAGCCACATTGCCAATCATGAAATCCTGCATTTCAACATATGCTTCGATCTGACCATCAACCACCCGCATGGTCATGCCATTATGCTTAAAAAAAGGAGAGGTATTAAAAGCGTGTACCAACTGGTTTAAGACTACTTCAATATCCACTTTTGCACCTAAATGTATATTACCTGTCCAATTTCTTTCTGTCTTAGTCATAAGTC
>NZ_DFDO01000142.1:0-3446 GCF_002367915.1 Acinetobacter sp. UBA3025 | reverse complement strand
GGCCACATACTGTATTCATCGGAATAAATCACTCGCAAGTTTTCAGGCTTAGCCTGAATACCTAAAATTCTTAATAGTGATGGGTCGATATCTAAATATTCACTTGGATCTTCTAAAAAATTCTCTATCCCACTTCCACAAGAAGCCTTTACATCCCTGTACACCGGTATTCTCACATTATTTCTTTTGCTTCCTTCGGCACCACGAAATTCAATGGGCGCAATTTGGATTCCGCTTTTATTTGAAATATCACTTAAAGGCATGGTGATGGCATTTGCCTGATCCAAAAAACCCTTAGGCTTACCAAAAGCCTCTTCTATTTTGGTTGCAGTCTCATCGCCAATATTTTTAGTCGGGTTTTTCCCGATGTATTGGCTAACCAAATTATAAGAAAGCCCCACCTTTTCAGCAAAATCAGTACGACTCAACCCAGACTCCTTCATTAAGTCTCGAGCGTTCTTAAGCCGTATTTCATGAATTTGCATCAAACCAGACATACCAAACCCCATTATTTAATCCATTGCTAAATTTACCTGTTAGGTAGAAAAAATAAATACCCTGACAGGTTGAATAAGTTTTACCTAAAAGGTATATTTAATATTAATTTACCTATAAGGTGTATTTTCATGCGAAACCTATATGATTACTGGAAATCCTTAAGCGAGGATGAGAAGCATATTTTTTGTTCTCGTGTAGGGGTGTCTTACGGCTATATGGAATCACATTTGATTCATGGTCGTAAAAAACCCCGCATGGAAACTATCCAAGCAATTGTTGATGCTAGCAATAACAAGCTATCCCACAAAAATCTTTTTGACTTCTTCCTAAAGAAGACCCCAATAGCTGCTTAAACCAATTATCAATCAGTAATCGTTTTAAAGAAACGTGAACAAAAACAGGGATTCACATGATTCTAAAGAAAGAAACAAGAATAGCGATTCATCAGATGATTAATCAGTCCGAAGGATTTGATCCAAAGGATATTGCTCAAGTCACTGGTGATGCTCACAAGACGATTTGCAACTATGGCAATCCAAATATGGAGAACCATGATCCAAGTCTAAAGAAGTTTGAGGCGATCATGCTTTTGACCCAAAACCCGGTAGTTCTGAAAGTTTGGGCGCACATGCTAGGTTTTGTTCTTATGCCAGCAGGTGGCGAAGGCACACATCGTCAGATGACTATCGTAGAGGCATTGCTTCAAATGAATTCTGAAACTGGAAAAGCCAATCAAAAGGTTTATGAGGTTTTGGAAGATGGCATGGTGACTCCGCAAGAGTATGCGGAAGCGAGTGAAATTCTTAATCGCATTATTGAAAACGCTAAAGCAGCGGATATGGCTTTAAGCAAGCAAATGCATAAATTCACACAAAAAGAAAAAGCCTGATTTCTGAGATCAGGCTTATTCAATTCATTAATGATTGGAACCAATGAATATGAAATCAAATCTAGCACATGAACCACCAATACCTCAAGGGCAAGTAGTTCATTTTCCAAAAAATGAGCGCAAAGCTATGTCGCATAAAGAAGAGCGCTACACCAAGATGCCTAACACGTTAATTGACGGCCAGATTATGGCTCAACTGAACGATAAGGCATTTAAGTGTTTAATGTTTGTCATGCGTCAAACCATTGGATTTGACCGCGCATCACACCCAATTGCTATCACTCAATTTCAAAAATATTGCGGTATCAAAAAACGCGATACAGTTATGGCATGTATTCGTGATCTGGAAGAGCTGGGTTTAATCAAAGTTGAGAGAACAACAGGTTGCCTAAACGAATATCAATTTACTCCTGACCAGTACCGCGAAAAGGTACTAGTACCAAATGATGGTAGTACCCTTAAAGGTGACGGGACTAGTACCACCAAACAGGACGGGACTAGTACCGTGAAAGGTGACGGGACCAGTACCGTTGAACGGGGCACTATTAAAGAAACACTTAAAGAAACATTTAAAGAAAACTTTAAAGAGGGAAACGCGCAGGAAAATCCTGTTGATCGAGTCTTAAATCTTTGGACACCAGATTTACATTCTCTGAACTCATGGTTGCAACGAGCAGGCGAAATGCCAATGACTCAAGACCTGATCAACCAGATCTTGCTTGAAGTGAACGCTCACTACGAACCACGTTTGAAAGCTGGATTGATTACAGACACCCAAATGTATTCAAACTTCGTGAAGTGGATCAAACGTAAATACACTCAAAAAACATATCAATCCTCTGAAAAACAAAATTCTAATCTGGATGTGAACACTGCCTGGAACAATCAACCGGTAAAGCAACATGCACCAGTGAATTCACCAGTACATATCCCGGAGGACTTCGTATGAACGCAATGTCGATGCTGAATCAGGGATTGAAACAAACACAAGAGATCTGCTCGAAACACAAAACCCCTATGGTACAAGCTGGGCCATTCCAGAAGTGCCCACAATGCGCCGTAGAGTTCCTAGAAGAACAAAAGCGAAATGCACAGGCCGAAATTGATCGTACCGTACGTGAAAAACACTTTGCTGGTGCAATGCTTCCAGAACGTCATGCTGAGTCAGGTTTTAAGAATTATATCGTTCAGCATGCTGGTCAACAGAATACATTGAATCTGGTTGTTTCCTTTGCCAAAAACATGATCAGTGGCCACAAAAATAACTTTGTGATGGTAGGACCTACTGGTACAGGAAAAACTCATCTCAGCTGCGCAACAGCTCGGACATTGCTCAACAAGGGCAAATATGCACGTTACATCACCAGTGAAGACATGGCACAGAGAATCATGAATGCCTGGGAGCAGCCGGACGCTACAGAGAAGTCTGTGATTTATGACTTCACTCAGTATGACTTGTTAATCCTGGATGAATATGGACTGCATGACCGTGATAAGCGTAGAGAGCTGGTGCACAAGGTTTTGTATGCACGCTATGACCGCATGAAGCCAACCATGCTGATTTCAAACTTAACCCTTGAGGAACTAAAAAGAGACTTGGGTGACCGTCTTTGGTCTCGATTTCAGCAAGGTGGTTTAACCTTGGTGGAATGTAATTGGGCAGATCAGCGTGTAGGGGGTGGGGTGTGAACATACCGAGTATCCAGCGTTTCGAAGAAATCAAGGATATCCTAGTGTATGTGGCCTTTTCTAAACATGAGGTCACGTCAGCTGAGCTTGAAGAGCATGTGTGTGACAAAACCAGATCTTCTTTAAATCAAAAATTGCGCGGTCTGGTTCAGGCGGGATATCTGGCCTTTAGATGTAATCACTGCACCAGGTTGTATGTGGCTACAGAAAAGACCAAACAACTATTTGGGGTGCGTGCTGTGGGGGATGCATGACCAGCTACTCAATTGCTGAATACAAAAAAATGGTGAAAGCCACCAGATCGAAAGGGCGCTCCACACGCCCTAATGTCAAAGGCGAAAAAGTACCGACTGAGATTGAAGCGAATCTG
>NZ_DFDO01000179.1:7224-7529 GCF_002367915.1 Acinetobacter sp. UBA3025 | reverse complement strand
CTTGTTAGTGAGTCGCCTCGCGAATCATATTGCGAGCAATAATGACTTGCTGGATTTGCGTGGTTCCTTCATAAAGACGGAATAAACGCACATCGCGGTAGAAGCGCTCAATTGCATATTCACTGATGTAGCCCGCGCCACCATGGATTTGCACACCACGGTCAGCGACACGGCCACACATTTCTGTTGCAAACATTTTTGCGCA
Organism: Acinetobacter sp. UBA3025; assembly: GCF_002367915.1. NCBI lineage: Bacteria > Pseudomonadati > Pseudomonadota > Gammaproteobacteria > Moraxellales > Moraxellaceae > Acinetobacter > Acinetobacter sp. UBA3025. The sequence continues at coordinate 7,324 of NZ_DFDO01000179.1, read as the reverse complement.
TGATGCTTCAGTACTTACATTCTGGCCGGCATCACGACGACGCGCTGCATCAAGCACCATGCATTTCGCTGCATAAATTTCAGCTTTAGAATCTGCCAGC
>NZ_DFDO01000179.1:0-7052 GCF_002367915.1 Acinetobacter sp. UBA3025 | reverse complement strand
TCAGCTTTAGAATCTGCCAGCATGCCTTGGATCAACTGGAAGTTAGCAATAGCCTGACCGAACTGCTTACGTTCAACGGCATATTGCAATGAATCTTCCAGCATACGGGTTGCAGCACCCACGCTCAGTGCAGCAATGTGGATACGGCCTTTATCCAGAACTTTCATCGCAGTTTTAAAGCCAACGCCTTCTACACCGCCAATCAAAGCTGATGCAGGGATACGGCAGTTTTCAAAGATCACGTCACAGGTATGTGCGCCTTTTTGGCCCATTTTCTTGTCACGTTTACCCAGTGAAATACCTGGTAATTTGCTATCAACGATGAACGCTGAAATGGCAGCAGCGCCTTTCAATTCTGGGTTGGTACGAGCCATTACCGTGAACACACCCGCATGTGGGGCATTGGTAATAAAGCGCTTGGTACCATTCAGGATGTACTCATCGCCATCTTTCACAGCAGTGGTTTTCAAAGATGCTGCATCAGAACCTGAATCCGGTTCAGTCAAACAGAACGAGCCAATGATTTCACCGCTAGCCAGTTTTGGCAGGAAGTGCTGTTTCTGCTCTTCAGTACCGTCGATGATCAGGCCAGATGCGCCGATACCGTTATTCGTACCAATCAATGAGCGGAAAGCAGGGGAAGTGCGGCCCAGTTCAAAAGCGATATAGACTTCCTCTTCCATGGTCAGGCCAAGACCGTCATATTCTTCAGGAATGGTTAAACCAAATAAGCCCAACTCTTTCATTTGTTGCACGATTTCTGTAGGAATTTCATCCGTTTCTGCAACAATTTCTTCATTTGGGATTAATACGCCTTCTACAAACTGGCGAATCATATCTACCAACTGGTTTAAGGTTTCCTGATCACGAATCATGTCCTAACTCCGTATCTAGGATTTCGTTCTGTCCACATCTTGACCAATGTGAATAAAAACTCATCACTAAGCTAAATTTATGCGGATACTAATTAAAATTAAAACAAGGATCAATATATACGAAAGTATATTTCGCTGTGCGATATTTATGTTTTTCTATAAAATTAGATTTAAATAATTGATTTAATGTGATTAATGCTATTTTTAAGGCGTTATAAAATATTTTTTGTTCAAATTTGAATAGTTTACTTTGAACGAAATTTATGTATATTGTTAATTAAATACCGCTGTGCGAAATGAGAAGATTATGGAAAGCACTGAAATTTTAAAATTGACTGTACAGGAAGATGGCATCGCGATTGTTCAAATCCATCGCCCGGAAGCACGTAATGCCTTGAACCTGGAATTACGTCAGCAACTTTCTGAAGCATTTCAATACCTTTCAAAATTAGATGCTGTAAAAGCGATTGTTTTGACCGGCGGTGAAAAAGTATTTGCTGCGGGTGCAGACATTAAAGATTTCACCACTGCTACTACAGCCCAAATGTATTTACGCCATACTGAACAGTATTGGCAGAGCATTACTGACTGTGCAAAACCGATTATTGCAGCCGTGAATGGCTATGCACTCGGTGGTGGCTGTGAACTGGCCATGCATGCCGACATCATTATTGCCGGTGAAAATGCCAAATTTGGCCAGCCAGAAGTGAAGCTGGGCTTGATGCCAGGTGCAGGTGGAACACAACGTTTACTGCGTGCGATTGGTAAATATCAAACCATGCTTTGGGTGTTGACCGGTAAACTGGTGAAAGCTGCTGAGGCTGAGCGTATGGGCTTGGTCTCTGAAGTCGTAGAAGATGAAAACACCATTACCCATGCGATTGAGATTGCTCAAACGATTGCGTCTTTCTCTCCAATCGCGGTTCAGCAAATTAAAGAAGTGACCAATCTTGGACAGGATCAATCTTTACAAGGTGCATTGGCACTGGAACGTAAAGCTTTCCAGATTCTGTTTGATACTAAAGATCAGAAAGAAGGCGTGAATGCATTCTTTGAAAAACGACCTGCACAGTACACTGGAGAATAAGATATGACCATTCAATCTATGGCGCTCATTGGTACTGGTGTAATGGGCATGGGCATTGCGCAAATTGCAGCCCAAGCAGGTCTGGAAGTGCGCTTATTCGATGCCAAAGCAGGTGCGGCAGAAGCAGGTTTGGCTAAACTTAAAGCTACGCTTGAAAAGCTGCAAGCCAAAGGTAAATTTACTGAAGAAGTTCTGAATGCAACTCTGGCACGTTTCAAAATCCTGAATAGCATTGAAGAAGTGGCTGGTGTTGATCTGGTGGTTGAAGCCATCATCGAAAATCTGGACATCAAGCAAGGTTTATTTAAACAGCTGGAATCCATTGTTTCACCAGAGACCATTCTGGCAACCAATACCTCATCACTTTCAGTGACTGCGATTGCATCCAACCTTGAGCATCAAGGTCGCATGGCGGGATTCCACTTCTTTAATCCAGTGCCCTTGATGAAAATTGTCGAAGTGATTGCTGGCCTAGCAACAGATGAACAGGTCGTTGCAGATCTACTCGAACTGGCACAACATATGGGTCACTTTGGTGTGCGTACCAAAGACACGCCAGGATTCATTGTCAATCACGCGGGTCGTGCTTATGGTACTGAAGCACTAAAAATCCTAGGTGAAGGTGTAGCTTCTGTTTCTGAAATCGACCGTATTCTGCGTGAAGGTGCCGGTTTCCGTATGGGACCACTGGAATTATTTGACCTGACTGCACTAGATGTTTCTCATCCAGTGATGGAATCGATTTTTAATCAGTATTATCAGGAAGATCGTTACCGTCCAAGCGCTTTAACCCGTCAAATGCTGGCTGGTAAAAAAGTCGGTCGTAAAGTCGGTGAAGGTTTCTATAAGTATCAGGATGGTCAAAAGACTAATGAAGCTCCGGCTCAGATTGCGCCTGAAGTAACTGAATTCAGCCCGGTCTGGATCAAAGCAGATCTTGAACAGGATGCCAGTATCTTGCGTGACTATATCCGTGAGCAAGGTCTGGTTATCGACAGTGCAGAAACTCCGGCAGCTGACAGTCTGATTCTATTGGCCACTTATGGTGAAGACACCACGACTGCAGCGCTTCGTTTTGATGTCGATGCGACTCGTGCAATCAGCATCGATATGCTGACTGATTTTGCCAAGCACCGTACCATCATGCCTTCGATTGCAACTCAAAAAGCCTATATCGACCAGGCACACGCATTGTTTGCTAAAAATGGTCATGGCGTATCCGTGATTGCTGAAAGTATTGGCTTTGTCGCACAGCGCGTATTGGCAATGGTCGTGAATCTGGCTTGTGATATTGCCCAACAACAAATCGCAACTGCAGCCGATATCGATAAAGCAGTAAAACTTGGTCTGGGCTACCCACATGGACCAATTTCATGGGGTGATGTTTTGGGCGCAGAACGTATCCTGTTGATCCTGGAACGTATCCTGGCGAATACTGGTGACCAGCGTTATCGTCCAAGTCCATGGTTACAACGCCGCGCCCGTTTAAAACTATCTCTTCTTCACACTGCAGCAGTTTAAGGAATCAAACTCATGTTAAATGCATATATTTATGATGGATTACGTACGCCATTTGGCCGTCATGCAGGAAGCCTGGCAAAGGTTCGTCCAGATGATTTAGCTGCACATGTGATTAAGGCATTGGTTGCAAAACATAATCTGCCTGCTGATATTTTTGATGATGTGATTCTGGGGAATACTAACCAGGCCGGTGAAGACAGCCGTAATATTGCACGTCATGCAACGTTATTGGCGGGTCTAGATGTGAAAACGCCAGCACAAACTGTGAACCGTCTATGTGCTTCAGGTTTAGCAGCGGTGATTGATGCAGCTCGTGCGATTACTTGTAATGAAGGGGATATCTTCCTTGCAGGTGGTGTCGAGTCGATGTCTCGTGCACCGTTTGTCTTTGCCAAATCTGAAACCCCATTCAGCCGTGATTTTAAAGTATTCGATTCAACCATCGGCGCACGTTTTCCGAACCCTGCCATTGAAAAACAGTTCGGCAATGACACCATGCCGCAAACTGGCGATAATGTAGCAGTAGAATACGGTGTAACCCGTGAAGATGCAGACCAGTTTGCTGCAGCATCACAAGCCAAATATGAAGCAGCTAAACAGGCAGGTTTCTTTGCTGACGAGATCGTGGGTGTTGAAGTGCCTCAAGGCCGTAAATTACCAGCAAAATTGGTCGATCAAGACGAACATCCACGTCCATCTTCTAACTTGGAAGCGCTACAGAAACTACGTCCACTGTTTGAAGGCGGTGTAGTGACTGCGGGTAATGCTTCTGGTGTCAATGATGGTGCAGTAGCGCTAATCATTGGTTCTGAAGCCGCTCAGGAAAAACTGGGCATCCAGCCAATGGCGAAAATCATCGCTTCAGCGGCTGCGGGTATTGAACCACGTATTATGGGCGCCGGTCCGGTTGATGCGATCAAACTAGCATTAAAACGTGCCAACTTGACGTTGGATGACATGGATATCATTGAAATCAATGAAGCATTTGCATCTCAAGTTTTAGCATGTCTAAAAGGTTTAGATGTGGCATTTGACGATGCACGTGTCAATCCAAATGGTGGTGCAATTGCAGTTGGGCATCCACTCGGTGCTTCAGGTGCTCGTTTAGTGCTCAGCACCGCTCGTGAATTGCAGCGCAGCGGCAAAAAATATGCTGTGATTAGTCTGTGTATCGGTGTGGGCCAAGGTCTGGCACTGGTCATCGAACGCGTATAAACAAAGGAAAAACACATGGGTGCATTAGAGGGTATTCGCGTACTGGATTTAAGTCGCGTACTTGCAGGTCCTTGGTGTGGTCAAATCCTCGCGGATTTAGGCGCTGAAGTGATTAAAGTTGAACGTCCTAAAACGGGTGATGATACCCGTATGTGGGGACCACCTTGGATGAAAAATGACCATGGTGAAAATACACGTGAAGCAGCGTATTACCAGTCAGCTAACCGCAATAAAATGTCGGTGGCGATTGATATCTCCATGCCTGAAGGTCAGGAACTGGTCAAAGCACTGGCTGCTGATTCAGATGTGGTCATCGAAAATTACAAAGCGGGTTCATTGAAAAAATATGGTCTGGATTATGAAAGCCTGAGCGCGATTAATCCGAAACTGGTGTATTGCTCAATTACTGGCTTTGGTCAAACTGGCCCTCGTGCACTTGAACCAGGTTATGATTTTATCATCCAGGGTATGGGCGGTTTAATGTCTGTTACTGGTGAGAAAGATGACCTACCGGGTGGTGGACCACAAAAAGTTGGCGTGGCTTTTGCGGATTTGACCACGGGTTTGTACTCGACCATTGCCATTCAGGCAGCTTTGTTAAACCGTCATGTGACTGGTCTCGGTCAGCATATTGATATGGCATTGCTAGATGTTCAGGTTGCTTTGCTGGCAAACCAAGGGATGAACTACCTGGCTTCAGGCAAAATCCCGGGTCGCTATGGTAATGCACATGCCAATATTGTGCCTTATCAGGTATTCCGCGCTGCCGACCAAGACTTCATTATTGCCTGTGGTAATGACAAGCAATTTGTTGCCTTGAGCGCTGCAATTGGTTTGCCTGATTTACCGCAAGATCCACGTTTTGTGACCAATGCACTGCGTATTCAGCATCGTGCAGAAATCACAGAGCTGCTAGCCAAACATTTCTTAAGCAATACTGCGAAGCATTGGGTAGAAGCAATTCATGCAGTGAAAGTTCCGGTAGGCCTGATTAATAACCTTGAACAAGCTTTCCAGGAACCACAAGTGCAAGCGCGTAATATGCTGGTTGAGATCCCCCATCCGTTAAAAGAAAAATTAACGGTGATTGGCTCACCAATTAAATTATCGCGTACACCAGTGGAATATCGTAAAGCACCACCAATGTTAGGTGAGCATACGAATGAAATTCTTTCACGTGTCGTGGATGAGGAAAAACTGGAGGCCCTAAAAGCTCAAGGTATTGTTGGTTAATAAACAAGAAAACCCATAAGTCCAATAAAGAAGCAACTTAATCAAAGTTGCTTCTTTGCTATATACAAGATAATTATTTATAATTTCGCAATGCGAAACACTTATTATGAATTTGAAGGACGGTGAAGACATGTCTGATGATGTACCTGAAACCGATCAGTCGGAAGAAAAATTAATTGCGCCTTTGCGCCATGAGTTATTGCATCCGATTGAAGATATGCAGGATGAAAATGACCGTCAATTTATTACAGCTTTAGCACGTGGTCTGGAGTTACTGCGCTGCTTTAGTCCAAAACATCAGCATCTGGGCAATCAGGAACTGTCACAAATGACAGGTTTACCTAAACCGACGATTACTCGTTTAACCCATACCTTGTCCCGTTTAGGATATTTGAAGCAGGTTCCTAATTCGAGCAAGTTTCAGCTCTCAGTCGGCGTACTGTCTTTTGGTTATTCGATGCTGTCGAATTTATCCTTACGTTCAGTTGCGCATCCATTAATGAAAAATCTGGCGGACTATGCTGAGGCAGCTGTTGCGATGGCAACCCGCGACCGTCTGAATATGATTTATCTGGATGTAGTGCAGGGTAAGGGGAATGTTACCATGCGTCGTCAGGTAGGAACGCATTTACCGATTCATTTAAGCTCTATGGGACGCGCCTGTCTGGCTGCAATGCCAGAAGATGAGCGTGATTTTCTGCTTGATGCGATTCGCCGTAAACATGTTGAAGAATGGCCACAGATCCAAAAAAATCTGGAGAAGTCATTTAAAGACTATCAGGAATATGGTTTCTGCTTTTCAATCGGTGAATGGCATAAGGATGTGAATTCGGTTGCAGTTCCTTTTGTCCATGAACAGCATGGTCTACTGGTGTTTAACTGCGGCGGTCCAAGTTTCCTCCTCAATGAAGAGAAAATCAAAAATGATATTGCACCACGTTTATTACATATGGTGAATAATATTAGAAATGAGTTGGGATAATACATTTCTCAATTGATTAATTTTAGAAAATAGTAGGTATTTCAATTAAATACCTGCTATAAAATATCTATAAAATTCATTGAAAATAATAATTCTTTTACCTGATAATAGAGGTGGCCCCACATGTTTGAACAACTAA
>NZ_DFDO01000245.1:541-10413 GCF_002367915.1 Acinetobacter sp. UBA3025 | reverse complement strand
TCGGGTATTTCAAGGTATTGCCGGTGCTTTGCTGCTTCCAGTCGGACGACTGGCCATGCTGAAAATTATTCCTCGTACCCAGTTTCTATCCGCCATGAGCCTGATGAGTCTGGCCGGACTAATGGGTCCTTTAATCGGTCCAACCTTAGGTGGCTGGATGGTGGAATACCTGTCCTGGCACTGGATTTTCCTGATCAATCTGCCGATTGGTCTGCTGGGTGCATTGATTACCTTTAAAGCTATGCCCAATATTACCGAACCGACGGTACAGCGTTTTGATTTTGGCGGTTTTATTCTACTGGTCATCGCAATGATCGGCTTGTGTCTAGGGATTGAAAACTTTGCCAATCCACAATATCCACTATGGTGGAGCTTAAGTCTGGTCGGAAGTGGCCTGATTGCCTCACTCATCTACGCCTACCACTCGCATACTCATCTGAACGCGCTTTTTCGCAGTAAATTATTTAAAAATAAGATCTATTCGATTGGCATTCTGGGTAATTTCTTTGCCCGACTCGGCGGCAACTCGATTCCGTTTTTATTGCCTTTAATGTTGCAAGTCGCTTTTGGTTTCGAACCTTTTATTACCGGTTTACTGATGATTCCAACGGTACTCGGTTCTTTAGCATCTAAACCGATTATCCGCAAAATCATTCAACGTTTTGGTTATCGTAGAGTCTTGTTGATCAACACCTTGCTGGTCGGTCTATGTATCGCCAGTTTTGCCTTGACTACGGCGGAGACTCCAATTTGGTTACGTGCTATACATTTCTTTGTGTTCGGGATTCTGAATTCGCTGCAATTTGTCTCAATGAATACGCTGACTTTAAAAGATTTAAGCCAGCAGAATGCCAGCAGTGGTAACAGTTTTCTGTCGATGATCATGATGCTGTCAATGAGTATCGGGGTGGCACTGGCAGGTACGTTGGTGAATATGTTTAGTGCCTACTTCGGCCCTGAACAGCTGGACAATGCCTTCCACGTTTCTCTGCTCTGTCTGGGCTGTATTAATATTATTGCTGCCTATATTTTCTGGCATATCCCCAAAAACACACCAGTCTAGGGCAGAATATATACTCGATATGAATATCCGTAAATCAGGCCACCATTCACAATGAAAGCAGCTCCCACCTCTAGCAACTGGAAAAAATACTCAGTGATTGCAGTCGGGCTGCTGATTACACTTGTGGTGACGTCTGTGCTTTATCTGCTGTTTTTCAAACAGCCATCAGCGTATGCAGCAGATTATCCGATTCATGGTTTCGATGTTTCCCATCATCAGAAAGAAATAGACTGGAAGCAAATCCCGAAACAGAAATATAAATTTGTCTATTTAAAATCCACAGAAGGCGGCGATTTTAAAGATACCAAGTTTCAGGAATACTGGCTGCAGGCCCGCGAACAGGGCTTTCTGGTCGGTGCTTATCATTTTTACCGACTTTGCCGTGATGGCAGCATTCAGGCTCAGAATTTTATAGAGTCTGTCCCACGTAAAAGTGATGCCCTGCCTCCTGTAATGGATCTGGAATATGACAGCAAGTGCATTAATCACTACTCCAAAGAGCAGCTGCTCAAGGAAATCCGGATCATGCATGATGCCTTAAAACACCATTATGGCAAGCAGCCGATCTTCTATGTGTCGAAATCTTTTTATAATATCGTGCTGGCGGGAGAGTTTACTGACGTACCGCTCTGGGTACGTGAGTACCAAGGTTTACCAGATTTAAAGGGTCAGCCTAAATGGACCTTCTGGCAACATACCAGTCAAGGTAAAATTCCCGGCATTGCCCGTACTGTGGATCTCAACGTGTTTTATGGCTCAGAGCAGGACTGGATCAAATTTTTACAGAAGAACAGTATTCCCACCCAGGATCAGCCCAAGCCTCCGGCCAAGAAATAAACCCAATTCCTCACTGATTCAACCATGAAATGGATATTGGGTCATCTAGGCAGGATATGCTTCATATTGAATGATGCTTTAGCCTGTTTACTTGTCAATCCGGTCTCTTCCCAATCCAGCTAAAGCCACTTAAGATACTGGATATGCGCAAAATTATTCATATCGATATGGATGCCTTCTACGCCTCGGTTGAGCTACGTGAACGTCCAGAGCTGAACGCTCTACCTGTGGTGATTGCCTCGCATCATCCGCGGGCAGTAGTGGCGGCTGCCTCCTATCCGGCCCGCGAGTTCGGACTACGCTCTGCCATGCCGATGACCCAAGCACGTAAACTCTGTCCTCAGGTCATCGTGATTGAACCGGATTTTGCCAAATACCGTCAGGTTTCTAGTCAGATTCATCAGATATTTCAAATTTATACTAAAGTGATCGAACCGTTGTCTTTGGATGAAGCTTATCTGGATGTGACAGAAAATTTACAGCAGATTCCAAGTGCCACTGAAGTGGCAATGCGCATTCGTGAAGATATTTTTCAAGTTACCGGACTAACCGCTTCTGCCGGCGTGGCGCCGAATAAATTTCTCGCTAAAATCGCCTCCGACTGGCATAAGCCGAATGGAATCTGTGTCATCAAACCTTCACAAGTACAGCGTTTTATTCAGGATCTTCCACTCAAGAAAATTCCCGGTGTAGGCAAAGTCACTCAAGAAAAACTAAAAAGTTTGAATCTGGAAACCTTGGGAGATTTACAGCAGATTGAAGAAGCAATCCTGATTCAGCATTTTGGCAAATATGGACGGCGTCTATTTCTATATGCTCGAGGCATTGATGATCGGCCAGTCGAAGCTGAACGGGAACGCCAGCAGATTTCCAAGGAAACGACTTTCGATGATGATCTGTATTTACCGCAATGCCAACCTTACTGGCAGCCATTAATTACCCAGCTTTGGCAAAGTCTGGAAAAAAAGCAGCTTTCTGCCCGCGGAGTTACTGTGAAGCTGAGAATGAAAAATTTTCAGACCATGCAGCATAGTAAAAGCTTCAGCCAGCTGCTGCGTAGCCCGCAAGAACTGGAGCAGGCTTTACACTTACTGCTTCAAGAGATGCATATTACTCCTCAACTGCAATTCCGGCTGATTGGGCTTGGCGTTTATCAGCTCGCTGCACGTGAAACAGAAACGCAATTGCTGCTGCTTTAGGCCTATTTTGTACAAGTATTAGACGTTAGTTTAAAAATACGGCAACTTTGTTTTTACATTTTGAATTTTTGGAGTACTCTATCTGCGCAATGCATTATCCATGTATGTGCTGAGATGCTGAAAATCACCTTTACTTTCAGCATACTGTCCTGTGATTGGCGTGACGATCAAATCCGAATATTGCAGGGCAACTCTGATGTATCTCATGGAATCCCTCCCTGCATGTCCTCTGTAAATTCTTCTGTTATTCAAGAACGACGCGCGCGTAAAGCGGCGTTATCCAGTTTTGTTGGTGCTGTTGTCGATTGGTATGATTTTCTCCTTTACGGCATTGTTGCAGCCTTAATTTTTAAAGACCAGTTTTTCCCAAGCATTGGTGCCAATATGGGCACCTTGGCGGCTTTAGCGACCTTTGGTGTCGGCTTTCTGTTTCGTCCTCTAGGCGGTGTGGTATTTGGTCATTTCGGTGACAAGCTCGGCCGCAAGAAAATGCTGGTACTCACTGTCATCCTGATGGGGATTTCTACTGTCGGGATTGGTTTTTTACCTAATTTTGAAGCTATTGGCTGGTGGGCACCGGTTTTACTGGTGACCCTGCGTGCCATTCAAGGCTTTGCAGTCGGTGGTGAATGGGGTGGTGCTGCCCTGATGGCGGTGGAAAATGCGCCTAAAGGCAAAAAAGCCTTTTATAGCAGTGGCGTTCAGGTCGGCTATGGCGTAGGTCTGGTACTGGCAACGGGTGCGGTATCGATCATTATTGTTACACTGGGTGAAGAGGCTTTTGCTGAATGGGCTTGGCGTATTCCGTTTATTGCCAGTATCGTGCTGATCGGAATTGCGATGTGGATTCGCCGTGATCAGGATGAATCCCAAGAATTCGTAGAGAAAGTAATTAAGGCGGATCATCATCCAGAAAAACTGCCGATCTTGCAGGCAATCAGCAAACATCCTAAAGCTTTCTTTTATATTATTGCCTTACGTTTGACCGAACTGCTGACCATGTATCTGGTCACCAACTTTGCCCTGAACTATTCCACCAATAATCTGGGCATGGACAAACAGTTCTTCCTGAATATCACCCTGATGGTCGGTGCGATCAGTTGTTTCAGTATTCCTTTCTTTGCTTGGCTCTCCGATAAAATCCAGCATAAAACCATGTGTGTCTGGGGTGGCCTGATCGGTGCACTGTCTGCTTTCCCTTTCTTTATGGCACTGGATGCACAAAATACCTGGATGATTATTGTTGGCGCCATTCTACTGGCCAATGTCGCGCATGACATGGTGGTCAGCGTGCATCAACCCATCTTCACCTCGCTATTTGGTACAGAATACCGCTATAGCGGTGCCGGAGTCGGTTATCAGGTCGCCAGTATTATCGGTGGTGGTTTTACCCCAATGATTGCAGCATCCTTAGTGATTTGGGGTGATGGTTCATGGCATTATGTAGCCATCTATCTTGCGATAGGCTGCCTATTGACTGCATTAGTCGCAGCCTTGATGCCAAAAACCAAGGATTAAGCTGATGTCTGTTCAACGTTTGCATGTTTCACAACGCTTTTCTGAGATCGCCATTGCCGGCAATCTGGTTCATCTTGCCGGCCAGCTGGCCACAGACCTGGATCTGGATATCAAAGGTCAAACCCAGCAGACACTGGATATTATTGACCAGTTCCTAGCGGATGCCGGTACCGATAAAAGTCAGATCATGTCTGTGACGATTTATCTCAAAGATATTGAAAAAGATTATGCAGCGTTTAATGAAGTCTGGGATACCTGGGTATCGGATATTCAAGCCCTGCCCCGTACCTGTGTCGAAGCTAAATTATATGATCCACGCGTGTTAGTAGAACTGACTGTCGTGGCAGTCAAACCTGAATAGGCTTCTATTCAGGCCTAATTGCTACTCATGTAAAATAGAAAAAAGTATGCGCTTGGCATACTTTTTTCGTTTAGGTTCTATCAGTTTAATGCTTTGACTTTACGTCGTTCCAGATCTGAATAGAGATGATATTTTTTGAGATCATTCACAGCAGTAAATCTCTGGTCTTTACTGGAATGCTCCTGCTCACGCAGGAAATCTCCTCGTAACTGATAATATTCCGGTACATCTTCATAGCGAATGACCCGATAACCGGCCATAGTCAACAAGGCATCCTGAAATTGCGCCTGCTGTGGACGTTTTAAAATTACCGGATCATCTACAGCTACAATGGCAACAATCTGGTATTGCTGATCCAGAATCACAAAATCTGCAATCAGATCACGATACTTGTGCCGGGTACGACCAAATTTGGTAGTAAGTAGTGCATCATAAGAAACATGGGCCAGTACAATATAATCAGGCAATACTTCTTTCAGGCGTGTAAACGTCAGTTGTTCATTTGGATTAAAAATAGCGCGCTGTTTTAAGGCGCTGTCTTGCGGTTTTGGGCTATTCCTTAGCTGCTTCCATGCCATGAGCACGACACAGAACACCAAGAAACTCCCTATTATCATATAGGTGGTCATGACTCAATCCTTGCATTCTTATAATCATTCTTGTTTTATTGTTATCCAGTATAAACCCATACTATTTTTAAAATTGCCCTGCTACCATTCTGTGTAGAGACCAATACAATTCGTAGCAAAACTTGATTGCCGGTTACTTAAAAACCGCTTTTTACTATTTCAATAGAAATTAGGGTTAAATCCTTATACGCGACTGTAAAATAGTCTCCTGATAGATCGCAATATAAATCGGTTGAACTGTAAGACAATTCCGACAAAGTGTTATTTTTATATCATTTTTCAAAAATTTAAATCGACTAAAAATAAAATATTTTACATTTTAATTGAGAACCTGAAAGCCGCATCAATAAAGTCTGAACATAAAAAAAGACACCCGAAGTGTCTTTTTTATCAGCTTAATCAAGCACGTGATTTTGGCTTTGATTTTGCTTTAGGTTTAGGGCCGCCGAATGGCTTTTTCGCATCACCCGTTTCACGCGGTGGCAGACCAGTATGCTGGGTCAGAATCTGGCCTTTTTTCGGACGGTTATTTTGAGCCTGACCACGATTACCTGGGTTAGCAGTACGTTTCTGTGAATCACCCGCTACAGTCGAATTCTTCTTACGTGCAGACTGGTATTGCCCATCTGTACCAGCAGGTTGATAGGTTGGAATCAGATGCTGTTTCGAGTTACCAATCAGATCCTGACGCCCCATTTCCTTTAAAGCTTCACGCAATAAAGGCCAGTTGTTTGGATCATGATAACGCAAAAAGGCTTTATGCAGACGACGACGTTTCTCACCTTTCACGATGTCCACATCTTCAGTATAACGCGCGACTTTCGCCAGCGGGTTTTTACCGGTGTAGTACATGGTGGTTGCAGTGGCCATTGGTGATGGATAGAAGGTTTGTACCTGATCGGCACGGAAGCCATTCTTTCTCAACCAGATAGCCAAATTCATCATGTCGTAATCGGTGGTACCCGGATGCGCCGCGATGAAATAAGGAATCAGATACTGTTCCTTGCCGGCTTCCTTACTAAAACGGTCAAACATCTGTTTGAAGCGATCATACGTTCCGATGCCCGGTTTCATCATCTTGGATAATGGACCTTTTTCGGTATGTTCCGGCGCAATCTTCAGATAACCGCCTACGTGATGCGTCACCAGCTCTCTGACATATTCCGGGTTCAATACTGCAAGGTCATAACGCAGACCTGAGCCGATCAGAATCTTTTTAATGCCCGGTAAAGCACGTGCTTTACGATACAACTGAGTTAACGGTGCATGGTCAGTATGCAGGTTTTGACACACGCCCGGGAATACACATGAAGGTTTACGACAGTTCTTCTCAATCTCAGGATCTTTACATGCCAAACGGTACATGTTGGCTGTTGGGCCACCCAAGTCTGAAATAATGCCGGTGAAACCTGGAGCCGTATCACGAATTTTTTCAACTTCACGCAGGATTGATTCTTCAGAGCGGTTCTGAATGATACGGCCTTCATGCTCGGTGATCGAACAGAAAGTACAGCCACCAAAACAGCCACGCATGATGTTCACCGAGAATTTAATCATGTCAAAAGCCGGGAAGCGTGCATTACCATAAGATGGATGTGGCAGACGTGCATAAGGCAGGTCAAACACATAATCCATTTCTTCGGTGGTCAATGGAATCGGTGGTGGATTGATCCAGACATCACGTTCGCCATGTTTTTGTACCAAAGCACGCGCATTCCCTGGATTAGTTTCCAGATGCAGAATACGGTTGGCATGCGCATACAGCACAGGATCATTTGCCACTTCTTCAAAAGAAGGCAAACGAATCACTGCTAATTCACGTGGTGGTAATTTATGTTTAATTGCTTTAGATGCCGGTTGTAGCTGCACAATTTGCGTATCCGGGTCCAGGTTATCCCCTTCACGCACGATTGGATTGGCTACGACTTCTTTCTGGAAGTTCTGGTATTGGCTTAAGCTGTTGCCTTTATCTTTTTCGATTTCACAGCCGTCAATATCTTCGCTCATCACATACGGGTTGATGATCGGATCGACACGGCCAATGGTATCGACATCATTGGATGCAATTTCGACAAACTGGGCTTTCGCAGCACGGTTATGTTTATTGATGATGAATGCAGTACCACGAACATCGGTAATCTGATGAATCTTTTCACCTTTAGCCAGACGATGCATGATCTCAATGATCGAGCGTTCGCCATTACCGTACATCAACAGATCCGCTTTCGAATCCATCAGAATCGAACGACGAACTTTATCTGACCAATAGTCATAATGTGCGATACGACGTAACGAACCTTCGATCCCGCCTAACAGTACCGGCACATCCGGGAAAGCTTCACGACAACGTTGGCAATAGACGGTTGCTGCGCGGTCTGGACGTTTATTCGGCTGGTTATCTGGAGAATAGGCATCATCTGAACGGATCTTACGATCCGCCGTATAACGGTTAATCATAGAGTCCATATTACCGGCAGAAACACCCCAGGCAATATTCGGCTTACCGAGTACACGGAAGGCTTCTACATTGGTCCAGTCCGGCTGGGCAATAATCCCGACGCGGAAACCTTGTGCTTCGAGCACACGTCCAATGATCCCGGTCACAAATGACGGGTGGTCAATATAGGCATCACCGCAGACAAAAATAAAGTCACAGCTGTCCCAACCGAGTTGGTCCATTTCCTCGCGTGACATCGGCAAAAAAGGCGCGGGTTCAAAACATGACGCCCAATATTTGTCGTAATCAAACAACGCTTTAGGCGCAGTCTGAGCGGTATAAGCAGTAGACATGGCTAGCAATTCTCGGCTGGCAGATGGAAGATCAGAAAAGTGATCAAAGATGAAAGCCGAGTATTTTAGCATGAATTCAGCTCAGGTTGCTTGATTATAATTTATACAAAAACAGCTTTAAGACCTTTATTAGGAATATATACTCATCCTGATTTTGAAGAATCATTTATAGGTTTTAAACGCTGTGCCATCAGCAAGCCTAATCCTAAAATAATAGCGATAAATACACTTAGTCCTAACCATCCGGAATTTTCCCAGACCAGTCCACTCGAACTTCCAAGTAAGCTTGAACCCAGGTAGTAACAGAACAAATAAAGGGACGAACCTACCGCACGATATTGTAAGGATTGCACCGATACCCAGCTACTGGCAGTTGAATGAGCCGCAAAAAAGGAAAAGGTAAAAATCAGCAAACCAATAAAAACCAAAGCCAAGTTATCAATCAACATTAAGGCTAAGCCGAACAGCATGGTACAAAGCATGGCGGCAAGCACCTTATAACGTCCAAACTTTCTGCTCCAAGCTGCGGCTCGTGGAGAGCTATAAATTCCGGCCAGATAAGTAATCGAAATCAATCCTATCCAGACATGAGACAGTTCAAATGGCACTTGAATCAAACGATAACTCAGATAGTTAAATACCGAGACAAAGCCCCCCATCAAGATAAAGCCCTGTAGAAACAAAATTCTTAATTTGGGATCACTCAGATTCTGCTGAAATGCTCTGATAAAACGGCTGAATTGTATTGGATAAGCTTTAAAATGCCTGGACTTCGGTAGTAGAAAGTAGAAAGTTGCCGCGATACATAGATTCAGCAATCCAATAATCAAAGTCGCGGATTGCCAGGAAATAAAATCCACCAATGTTCCAGCAATCAATCGACCACTCATACCACCAATCGCAGTTCCGGAAATATATAGTCCCATGGCAAGACCCACATCCTGCTCTGCCACCTCCTCTCCGATATAGGTCATTGCCACTGCCGCTACGCCACTGACTGTGAGACCTATTAGCACTCGTGTGGCTAGAAATATCGACCAGATTGGCAGTAAAGCACTGAGTAACAGTAAGACTGAAACTGAAAATAAAGACCAGACCATAATCGGCTTACGGCCAAAACGGTCTGAAATCAGACCAGTAAAGATCAAGCCAACAGCTAGTGCAATCGTAGAGAATGAAAGCGGAAAACTGCTTTGTGTCGGAGAAATATGAAAATAGTCTGCCAGAATCGGCATCATGGGCTGGACACAATACAGCGATGAGAAAATCGCAAAACCCGCCAGAAATAAGGAGAATAAAATAGCTTTAAAAGCAGATGAACCATATGCGATATGGCTTGAAGATGAATTTGAGGACATATCCGCTCCATGAACCCGCTCAGTATACGCCTCAAAATTCGCTTTTTATGTGATGATTCAGTTTAAATAACCATCGAATAATTAATTTTCTTAAACCCCACGCATAAAAAAAGCCCC
>NZ_DFDO01000245.1:0-194 GCF_002367915.1 Acinetobacter sp. UBA3025 | reverse complement strand
TACGTTGCTTGCGCTTCGTTTGCCTAGCTTTCTTCAAATAGAGTTCATTAACAGATGTATCTGAGTTCTTGCGAGTAGAACTAAGCAGTGCTTAATTATACTCTCATTTGTTCGATTAGCTTAACTAAATCAAGGCTTCGTCTGATCATTAGATCAATATGAAATCAATTGATGCTTTATATACAACTGCTTGG
>NZ_DFDO01000097.1:0-4069 GCF_002367915.1 Acinetobacter sp. UBA3025 | reverse complement strand
ACATTACCAATACATTCAAAAGAGTGGTCTACGCCCCAACCGGTCATTTCCACAATCACTTGCTGAATTGGCTTGTCATAGTCTTTTGGATTCACAAAATCAGTAGCGCCAAACTGTTTAGCCAGTTCGAATTTATCTGGATTGGTATCCACGGCAATAATACGGCCGGCTTTGGCCTGGCGAGCACCTTGTACAACTGCAAGACCAATACCGCCTAAGCCAAATACAGCGACGCTATCGCCTTCCTGTACTTTAGCAGTGTTATGTACTGCACCAATACCTGTAGTCACGCCACAGCCTAATAAACACACTTGCTCATGGTTAGCTTCAGGGTTAATTTTCGCCAGAGAAACTTCTGCAACGACTGTATATTCAGAGAACGTTGAACAGCCCATATAATGATAAATCGGCTGGCCATTATAAGAAAAACGGGTAGTTCCATCTGGCATTACACCTTTACCCTGAGTCGCACGAACCGCTACACACAGGTTGGTCTTACCCGATTTACAGAACAGACATTCACCACATTCTGCTGTGTAAAGTGGAATCACATGATCACCCGGTTTCAGACTCGTCACGCCTTCACCTACTTCAACGACCACACCCGCGCCTTCATGGCCTAAAATGGCTGGAAATACGCCTTCCGGATCATCACCAGACGAGGTAAATGCATCGGTATGACATACGCCAGTATGGCTAATTTTTACCAGTACTTCACCTGCTTTTGGTGGAGCAACATCTACTTCCACAATTTCTAATGGCTGACCTGGGCCAAATGCAACCGCTGCACGTGATTTCATGTAAAACGATCCTTTTATTACTGATTTACAGATGGTTAACAGTAACCTCTTTCTATTCGGAGATTCAACCATTAACATCATAAGTTGAGGAATAAAACCCCTATAACTAATGGAACATCAATGACTAAGCCCTCGTCAATTACATGTTTAAGTATTTTTGTTTTTAGCCTGACTATTTCTGGCTGTGAATTAGCTCCCAATACAGCAAAAGAAGAAGCTATTACTCCAGTACAATCGACCCACTGGATCAGAGAGGAACAACTGCCACAGATTCAGGAAGGGAAAACGGCTTATCTGCCTTTATATGACGGTTTTATGAGTATGGCGGCAAGGTTATATCTGATTAATCAAGCCAAATACCATCTCGACCTGCAATATTACATCTGGAAAGATGACTATATTGGCAACATGATCCTCTCCCAATTATTAAAAGCCGCAGACCGTGGCGTGAAGGTTCGGGTTCAGATTGATGACCAGAACGGGACTCAACTGGATGATAAGTTGCTGGCCTTAGCCCAGCATCCTAATTTCGAAGTCCGACTATTTAATCCTTATAAATTCCGTCAATTGCGTGCCCTGGATTACGGATTCCGTATGAAATATATTAATCCGCGTATGCATAACAAACTGATTATTGCGGATGGTACGGCAGCGGTCACAGGTGGTCGGAATATCAGTAGTGAATATTTTGATGCCAGTAAGGATTTTCAGTTTAGCGATGTTGATATTTTCTTTGCCGGAAAGCCAGCACACGATGCGAATCAAACCTTTATCAAATTCTGGAACGATGATCTAAGCTATGATATCCGACAAGTTCTAAATGATTCGGGTAATCCACAACTTTTAAAACGACTAAGAACTGAATTTAAAGAAGATGAAGTCGATAAAAATGAATTGAAACGCCGAGTCGGTATTGCGGAGCAGCAGATTGATGAACAACTGAGAAAGCGCCCGATCAAATGGGGAAATGCCTATTTTGTTGCCGATGCCCCTTCCAAGGTTCGTCGTAGCGCCCAGAATGGCGATTATATTTATACCCATATGCTGGAACTCATGGGTGAACCCAAAGACCACCTGGAATTGGTTTCTTCTTATTTCATTCCTACTCAGGAAGGTGCGGATTATTTAAGTAAACGTTCCCAACAGGGTGTCAAAATCAGAATTTTAACCAATTCTTTCCAGGCAAATGATGTTGCTTTGGTTCATGCCTATTATCAGCAATACCGTAAACAGCTGCTCAAGAATGGAATCGAGCTCTGGGAATTCAAACCTTATATTGAACGGCCAAAACGGACCTGGTATGAAATTATGACCGGTAATATTATTCCGGCCAAAAATAAGAACAGTTCCAGTTTACATGCCAAATTCTTTGATCTGGATGGCATGGTATTTATTGGTTCCTTTAACTTTGATCCACGCTCTGCCTATTTAAACACTGAAGTCGGTCTGGTGATTGAATCCGATCAACTTCAAGATGAAATTACCAAGTCCTTAAACCAGTATTTACCCAGAATGGCTTATCAACTGAAGTTAGATAAAGAGGGTGAGATCATTTGGCTGGAACACCAAAAAAATGGTTCAGTCATTCAGCATAATCATGACCCTGAAACGACACAGTTCCAGCGTTATATGATGAATCTGGCAACAAAATTCCCGGGAGAATGGTTAATGTAATGACAGATACATTGCAATCAAATTACATTTAATGTGATTTTTCCTTAATTGATAGTTGGCTTTGGATATTTTAAATCTTTATTGGTGATAAGCTGAACAATATAAAATTGACTAAATCTCTAAATCGGGTTTTTATACTTATATTTTTCAGCTTATTTCTTATACATTAATCAGATCAATGCTGACAAAGGTTTTACCTATTCCGTTGATTGCTCTAAAATTACACTTTTCCAGTATTTTGCGAATTTTCGCTTTCCACTCCCATGCAATTTTTTGATTTAAGCCGTCAGTTTAAACTCAGTGATATTCTCACCCCTGTTAAGACCTTGCAGGATCTGTCTCACCAAGAATGGTTTTTAGCCAAAGTACGGGTTGAACATGATTGTCTGTCTGATTCGGACTTGGTCGAAGGTCAGGTCGTACTTAAATCTAATCAGAATATTCAGGTCGAACTGGAATGGCTGATTCAGGATACCGGTTATGAATTACAGGTGCTATTTAAAGGTGTTGAAACCGAAACTTCTGAAGAAACGCTGGTGATAGTTAAAGGCGCGCAACTGGTCGATGAACAACAGCAACTGATTTCTGCACAAGCTTTAAGTTTATGGATTGACGGGACATTACTCCCGATGTTGCCGAATATCCGCAAAGAAATTAAAGCGCGCTTAAACCTGTGGGATTATGTGGAATATGATGGTTAATTCATTTTTCCATTTCTAAAATTTGAAAGAGCCATATCGGCTCTTTTTCGTTTACAGGGAATTTACCTAATATATTTAATTGGTTAAATTGCCCTTGCCTGAATATTTTTATGGCAATGCCTATTTTAGACATACAGATTAAGCTTGATTAAAATAATAAAGAGAAAACATCATGATTTCCCCTTCTGAATGGCAAAATATCCATCAAGTTGTTGCAGATGCGCAGCGTGCAGCAATGCATTGTTCGATCGCAACCATCAATCCCCGAGGCTTTCCTAGTATTACTCCGATCGGAACTGTCTTTCTGGATCAGCAGTCTAGTACAGGTTTCTTTTTTGATACTTACTCCACCACCTTCTCTGAAAATTTACAGCATCAGCCACTTGCCTGCATTCAGGCTGTGAATAGCAGCAAACTGTTCTGGTTAAGTTCCATATTCAAGGGAAAATTTAAGCATTATCCCGGTGTACGTTTATATGCAGAGATTGGCTCTTTACGTCCTGCAACAGCGGAAGAGATTGAGAAAGTTGAATCTCGTATCTCTACATTAAAATGGAGTAAAGGTAGCAAACTGATCTGGTCCAGCTTTCATCATGTTCGGGATATTAAAGTTAAGGATTATCGCTGGGTCGAATATCCCAATATGCAGGTAGAAAATACTTAAATACTTTCTAAAAGTAAGCTTATTTCATAAATATACTTAATATTTATATTTATTCATAACTCAAATTAGACCGACATGCTCGAACATCATCCGGTAACTATCTGCTTTCTTTTCCAGAGCCAAAGGATAAGCCCGGGATGAAGACGGCATCCGGTATAAATACAGATCACGACCAATAAAATGTGCTTGGGTAGGTTCGCCTATACTTGGACATTTTATTGGTCGTGATC
>NZ_DFDO01000089.1:0-6474 GCF_002367915.1 Acinetobacter sp. UBA3025 | reverse complement strand
ATAAATTCATTGATATAGATAAATGACTGAGAGCTTTAATTGCAAGTTTTCTTAAATTATTAAGCTAGATATAGCTGGCTAACTATTTGATTAAATGAATTAAAAATAATACCTTAACAGAATCAATCCGGTACTAACTTTGTACTGGTTGTTAGTACCTCATTGTAAATTTCCCTTCTCCATTCTTGTCTTTAAATTGACATCAAATCTTCATAGCTCTGTCATTTGTTAGTGTTGATATAAGCCAATAAATTTAAAAAGATTAAATGAGGATAAAATATGGCAGGGTTATCCATCTGGCATGTACTAATTTTTGCAATTGTAGTGATCTTACTGTTTGGTACTTCTAAACTAAAAAATCTAGGAAAAGATGTAGGGGGTGCAATCAAGGACTTTAAGAAATCTGTCCGTGAAGAAGAAGAAGCTGAGGCAGCTCAACTTCAGTACCCTCGAACGATTGATGCGAAAGTTAAAGCCAGTGAGAGTTCAATCAAGAATTGAGGTATTGCTATGCTCAATATTGGAATGACTGAGCTGTTGGTCTTTGGGGCAATTGCCTTGCTCATTCTTGGACCAGATAAACTCCCTGAAGCGATACGTTTTATAGGTAAATGGTCAGCCAAAATCAAAAGGATCGCCAGCAATATACAAAATGATCTTGACCGTGAATTGCGACTATCGGAACTACGGGAACAAATGCAAAGCGAGCTGAAACGTATTCAGGAATTAGAAATCAAAATGCAGGCACAAATGGATAATATAAATGTAATCCATCAGCCCATCATTAGAAATCCGGAACAACATCTTTTGAACTATGAGCTGACTTACCAATTAATTAATGAATCAGTTTCACCTGTTCATTTACCGCCAATCCAGCTGAATAAAGTGACAAAACAAGAAAAAATTTATGCTGATATAAAGGTGGCCGTATGAGTATTTTGCCTTCGACTCAAACCAACAACGATACCCGGCAAATCCCGTTAGAAGAAATGCCAATTACCAGGCATCTAGTGATTCTGCGAAAGCACCTTTTCAAAATTGTGGGCGTATTATTAGGACTATTCTTATGTTTACTGCCTTTTGCAAGCCAAACTTATCAGCTTTTATCAAAGCCTTTACGCGCTCAGTTACCTGAAAGCTCTACCATGATTGCAACAGATGTGACTGCGACTTTCATGGCTCCATTTAAGTTGAACTTCTTTATTGCTTTACTTATCGCCATGCCTTTTATTTTGTATCAACTTTGGGCCTTCATTAGACCAGCATTGTACCTAAAAGAAAAAAAGTTAGCTTTACCACTATTAATCAGCAGTATTGTACTGTTTTATGCAGGTATTGCTTTTGCCTATTTAATCGCTTTACCTTCTATCCTTCATTTTTTTATCAGCGTATCACCTGACACTGTTGCACCGATGACCGATATCAATAGTTATCTGGCTTTTTGTTTAAAACTATTTTTAGTTTTCGGATTTACGTTTGAAATCCCTATTATCACGCTCCTGCTTATTATAATTGGTGTTGTCAGCACACAGACCTTGGTGGAAAAAAGACGATTTATTGTGGTGGGATGTTTTTTTATTGCCATGTTTGTGACACCACCCGATGCCCTATCAATGATTATGTTAGCTGTTCCAATGTGGCTGTTATTTGAACTAGGCTTAGCGGCAGGAAAATGGATAGAAAAATGATGACCGGACATAACTGAATAATAATAAAAAGAACATAAAAGAAGAAAATACTCTATGAGCAGCTTAAGCTGCTTTTATTTTTAATATATAAATCAATATTATATTTAATAAATCCGCAATATTAGCTTCACCTGACTGTCATATTCAACCGCTAATTTATTCCTGACTTTAAAACAACCAGACCTTAGTTATGGGAATAAAAGAATGACAGATTACTTACCTTATGATGAAAATCAGGAATTGGATAATAATACATCAGATAATCATCATTTTCGGGATATTTTAGAACAATCCATATCGCGTCGTGACTTGATTGCCAAAACTGCAAGTGGGGCTGCAGCATTGGCTCTTGCCTCTTCTTTGACTGGATGTGGGGACAACGATAATGATTCTATTGTACCGCCAACCGAGACCGCACCAAACCCGCCTGCTATTGATCCCAATACAAAACCAGAGCAACTCAACTTCACGCCAGTGGCCAAAAACTTAAATGACATCGTTACTGTGCCAGACGGTTATGAAGCCAATGTCCTGTATGCACTTGGAGATTCAATTAACCCTGCCTATCCAGATTGGGATGATAACAATATCCCGAACGGACCAAGCTTTCAGTTCCGTTCCGGTGACTGCCATGATGGAATGAGTTTTTTTGGCTTGAACATCGCTACTGGCCGCTATGACCCGACTGTGTCTGAGCACGGTCTGCTGGTCATGAACCACGAATATATCAATCCAACTTTTTTACATCCTCAAGGTCCAACAAAAGTCGATGGTCGTCGCCCTGAAGATGAAGTCATTCGTGAGACCAATGCGCATGGTGTTTCAATCGTTCATATCAAAAAAGACAATTCCAATCAAAAAGTAGAAATTGTCAAAAATTCAA
This sequence comes from Acinetobacter sp. UBA3025, assembly GCF_002367915.1. Lineage (NCBI taxonomy): Bacteria > Pseudomonadati > Pseudomonadota > Gammaproteobacteria > Moraxellales > Moraxellaceae > Acinetobacter > Acinetobacter sp. UBA3025. The sequence continues at coordinate 3,903 of NZ_DFDO01000089.1, read as the reverse complement.
TTTATAACCGCCGTATTACTGCTTCAACTGTCATGAGCATTTCAGGTCCTGCGAGTGGGTCTGCCCTTCTATCTACACGTTTTTCACCAGGTGGAAAATTAACCCGTGGCACGCATAACAACTGTGGCAACGGCTATACCCCATGGGGTACCTATCTCACCACTGAAGAAAACTTTATTGGTTATTTTGTTCGTAGCAAAACTGATGATGCTAATCGTGTGCCGCAAGAAAAGCTTGCTCTGGAACGCTATGGCTTAAAAGCAGGTGCAAGCTCGCGTTATGGCTGGGAATCTGCAGTAGGTACAATTGAACCTCAGGATCTTTATGATCGCTGGAGTGCAGATGTTACTGCCGATGATGCAAGTCAGGATTACCGGAATGGTCCGAATACTTTCGGTTGGATTGTAGAAATTGATCCTGTTGATAGCCGGCAAAATCCGGTTAAACGAACGGCTTTAGGTCGCTTTGCCCATGAGGATTGCCGTGCCAGTCGGGCGCGTGAAGACGATAATCTCGCTTTCTATATGGGTGATGACTCGCGTGGAGAATATATTTATAAGTTTGTCTCTGACTACAAATGGAGCGAAAAAGACCGTAATAGGGGCTATGCAGCCGGAGATAAATACATGGATCATGGCAAGCTTTATGCCGCCAAATTCAATGCAGACGGGAGCGGTCAATGGATTGAGCTGAGTTATGGTAGCAACGGTTTAAATGAGTTGAACAGTGCCTATCCTTTTGGTTCTCAGGCAGATGTCGTGACCTTTGCTCGTCTAGCAGCAGATAGCGTAGGCGCGACTAAAATGGACCGTCCGGAATGGGTTGCGGTCAATCCTGAGAATGGAGAAGTCTATGTTACCCTGACCAATAACTCTAACCGCGGTACCACGCATGCGCTAGATGCTGCCAATCCACGTAACTATAACGATCCGGAAGGTGGCAAAGGTAATGTGAATGGTCATATTATCCGTTTACATGAAGATGCAGATACGACTACAGCTATAACGTTCAAATGGGATATTTATCTGTTTGGTGCTGAAGCCAAAATGGCACAGAACATCAACCTGTCGGGTTTAAATGATAATAATGACCTGTCTTCGCCAGATGGTATGTGGTTTGATCCCCGCGGAGTACTCTGGATTCAAACTGATGATGGTGCTTATACAGATACGACCAATTGTATGATGCTGGCTGCACTTCCTGGTAAGGTTGGAGATGGTACTCGAGCAACCACCTCTTCAGGGCAGGAAACTATTGTTGGTGCTCAAGTCACAGATCAGACTTTACGTCGTTTCCTGACAGGTCCGAAAGACTGTGAGATTACAGGTGTAACCATGACACCGGACTATAAAGCTATTTTCATTAATGTACAGCATCCTGGGGAAGATTCCCCGGCCTACAACAAACCAACCAGTCATTGGCCAGCTTCACAGACTAACTCATCTGCCACTTCTCGACCACGCTCTGCAACGGTGGTCATCACTCGCAAGGATGGTGGTGTTATTGCAGGCTAAATATTTAGCTTCTCTCAAAATGCTGGCTCAATGCCGGCATTTTTGTTTTTAATATTTGGCGGATTCAAGCGGCAAGTGCAACAGTATAAAAACCAGCCATAATATCACTGGGTGTATACCAGCCCAGTGTCTTTCTAGGACGATTATTTAGAGCAGTCTCTATCTGTTCTATCCGCTCTTTTGAAACATGATCAAACGATGAGGATTTTGGCAGATATTGTCTGATCAGACCATTCGTATTTTCATTTCTGGCTCGTTGAATAGACTTGTACGGATCTGCAAAGTAAGTCTCTATGCCTGCGTCCGTTATCCGCCTATGCTCTGAGAATTCCTTGCCATTATCAAAGGTCACACTATAGGCATGACTACTACGCAAACATGCTAAAGCACACGAGATCGTTTTAGCTGTGGTTCTCGTTTGCCCCAAATGAACAATATGTACATACAGACTCTTGCGTTCAACCAGGGTTAATAATGCTCCCTTATGATTCTTGCCTATTACAGTATCACCTTCAAAATCACCTAGGCGTTGACGTTTCTCAGTGACCTCATCACGACAATGAATACTTGTTCTATCAACAAGTTGACCTCTACGATCTGTGTTTTTATAACCCCGCTTGCGATATGTTTTCTGGTGTCTTAAATGCTGATGCAATTTTCCACCCTTAGATTTATCCTGATAAATGTACTGATAGACCCATTCAGGCGATGGGACATCTAACCAGCCACGTTGTCCTGTATTCCTTTTGATCTCACGATAAATGGTTGATCGGGAACGTCCAAGCTCTCTGGCAAGGGTGGAGATTGAAGATTTACTTTTCAAAGTAGCATAAATTTCGTATCTTTCTTCTTGAGAAAGTTGGGTGTATTGCTTCATTGTGTGCTTTCCAATTGCGAGTTGAAAAAGTCTAATGATTCTAATACACCTAACTTTTTCAACTAAATACAAATGTGTCGCACTTGGTATTTGAATCCGCGTTTCTAAATATTTGAGTTTTTTCATTTTAAGAGTTAATGAGTCAAAACAGATATTTAAATATTAAAAAGTATTTTTATATTAAATGAGTGCTCAAAAAATTTATATTTTTATTCAAATTAAATGCTAAATCCAACTTTCTTCTTTTGCAATATTTAGTACATCCTCTTTAAGTCTTTCTAGCTCTTCAAAAACTTTTGAATTAAGTTTTGGGCGAACTTTTTCAAACTTAATTTTTAATAAATTTATACTCCTTAAAAGCGTAGAAAAAATAAGTTTCTTTCGTCCTAAGTCGTCTGTGGCCTTAAAGGTCGTAGGATCTATTCTTAAGCGAAAATCCATATTTTGGCGTTTAATAGAATAATAGATACGTTCTTCAAAACTATCTTCACCCATTATAATGATTATACAATCCCAACTATTTAAGGGAATATTATAGAATTTATCATTTAGCCTCAGGTTTAAGGTATCAACAACTGCATTACGTGCTTTACATTCCTGTAGAATTTGCTGTTCAGTTAAAACTTCTTTACTTAATTCAGCGCTTAACCATACTTTCATCAATACAACCCATTAATATTATAATAATAAAAAACCCCGACATCCTAATCTGCACCCCGAAAGTTGGACACTCTTAGTCTAATTTGAAGGGTGCTTTTTAATGGCTAAATGAACCGTACCGGGTTTGTCGGAGACCAACTTTCCTGAGAGAATGCCCCGATGAAAAAAGTAAAATATACCCCTGAAATCAGAGATAGAGCGGTTCATCTTGTGATTGAATCCGAAAAAGATTATCCATCGAATTGGGCTGCAATCACAGCAATTGCACCCAAGATAGGTTGTACTCCTGAAACACTACGTGTTTGGTATTTAAAACATCTCGATCAACAAAATCCAGTTAAAGTACAGCAACTTTCAGATCAAGAACGGATTAAACAACTCGAACGTGAAAATAAAGAACTGCAACGTGCTAACGAAATTCTACGTAAAGCAGCTGCTTTTTTCACCCAGGCGGAGCTCGACCGCCCACACAAATAATGGTGGATTTTATCCATCATAATAAAGAGCTGTACGGAGTCGAGGCGATTTGTAGAATTTTACCTATCGCACCTTCAACCTATTACCGGACTTTAGATCTCTGTGAAAATCCAGAACATTGAGCGAAACGAGATCTACATGATGTGCATCATGCTGAACAAATTAAACGAATTTGGAAAGAAAGTTCGAGGCGGTATGGCGTTCGTAAAGTCTGGCAAAAACTGAAACGTGAAGGTTATATTATTGCACGCTGTACAGTTGCTCGATTGATGCAGAAGCTAGGTATACAAGGTGTTTGGCGTGGTAAGAATAAACAAACCACCCGTAGCCGAGATGATCAAAAAAGAGCAGATGATTTAGTGAAACGTAATTTTA
>NZ_DFDO01000087.1:0-4067 GCF_002367915.1 Acinetobacter sp. UBA3025 | reverse complement strand
GAGATAAAGAAACTGATCTGCATCAGGTCATATTCAAAGCCCCATTCTGCATACGCATGCTGCAATGCTTCCGGAATATTTGGCTGATCCTTAAACCCGTAATACATTGTCACTCGATAAAAATGCTCACTGAGTTTTTCCAGTTTAATCCGTTCTTCATCGCCTACAAAAGGAATATCCCGGGTAATGACTGTTACCAGAATATTGCGCTCATGTAGCACCTTGTTGTGCTTAATATTGTGCAACATCGCATGCGGCACAATGGTCGGAGTTCCGGTCAGGAAAATCGCTTCACCCGGCACAAACTTGGTGCCTCCTCCAATTGAAATACTCTTAATAAATAGGTCAATTGGTAGTGCATCTTTTTCCAGACGGTTCAGGACCAGTGCACGACCATCTTTCCAGGTCATCAGAATCGTAAATAATGCCGCCCCGAGCAGGATCGGCACCCAGCCACCTGAGGCAATTTTTAAAGACGTTGAGGCTACAAAAACCAGATCCAGTATCAGGAATGGCGTGGCAAATAACACCACTTTCCAGATTGGCCAGCGCCAGAAACCATAAGCCAGAATGCTGATTAAAATGGTGCCACAGAGCATGGTCATAGTGACTGCGACCCCATAAGCACTTGCTAAGCGGGCGCTATTTTCAAAGAGTAAAATCAGAATCACCACGGAAATAAACAGCATCCAGTTAATGAAGGGTAGATAAATCTGACCACGCTCTTCGGCTGATGTGTGCTTTACGCTCAGACGCGGTAAATAGCGCAATTGAATGGCCTGATTCACCATGGAGAACACCCCGGTAATCACCGCCTGTGAGGCAATCACAGCAGCTGCCGTTGCCAAACCAATCATTGGATATAAGCCCCATTCCGGAAGCAGCATATAGAAAGGATTTTCCAGTGCTTCAGGACGGCGCAGCAACAACGCGCCCTGCCCAGCATAATTCAGTAACAGACAGGGCAACACAATAATAAACCAGGCCAGACGAATCGGCAGACGACCAAAATGCCCCATATCGGCATAAATGGCTTCACCTCCGGTCATGGTCAGAATCACGGCGCCCATGGTCAAGAAGGCTACAAAAGGCTGATCGACCACAAAATGATAGGCCCAGTATGGATTCACCATAGCCAGTACTGTCGGGGTCTGAATAATACTCCACAAACCGAAACCACCAATTGACAGGAACCAGAGTAAGGTCAAAGGACCAAAAAATTTGCCCATGGTTCCAGTACCATGACGTTGTACCAGAAAGAGTCCCGCAATAATCCCGATCGATAGAGGTTCTAACCATTGATTAAACACAGGTGTGGCTATACTCAGCCCTTCAACCGCAGATAACACAGAAATTGCCGGGGTAATGATCCCGTCACCAAAAAACAGCGATGCCCCAATAAAGCCGAGCGCAATCAGGTAAATTTTCTTGTCATCAGAAATGCGTGTGGTTCGCAAGTTGAGAGCCAGCAATGACATGATCCCGCCCTCACCGTTGTTATCGGCACGCATGATAATGGTGACGTATTTGAAGCTCACCGTCAGCATGATGCACCAGAAGATCAAGGACAAAATGCCCAACACCGAAGCTTCACTAATGGCAAGGTGCGACGTCAGGAAACATTGGCGTAGTGCATACAATGGACTGGTTCCAATATCTCCAAAAACAACCCCAAGCGCAGCCAGCGTAATTACCGGGAGAGCTGCTTTCTGTGCAGTGCTTTGCATATATCGTCTTCGTTTTTAACAAGCATTTTTGCGAATCATAGCATTGCGCTCAAAGTTTTTCCGCAAATCAATTGTTTCAAGCTTGGCAGACTGGCTTTTTTTCTATATCATCCACGGCCATGGTGAGGTGTCCGAGTGGCTGAAGGAGCACGCCTGGAAAGTGTGTATACGTTAATAGCGTATCGAGGGTTCGAATCCCTCTCTCACCGCCAAATATCATTCCCATGATGTCTTATTGGATCTTAAAAGACTTAAACCACAATGGTTTAGGTCTTTTTTTTGTCTTATGTTATCTAACAACATCTATTGAAACCCTGTTCGAGTTAGGGGTATAAATGGGGGTACGTATTTATACCCTCAATTTTTATACCCCCAATTTCTGTGGAACTTCAAAATGCTTACAGATGCAAAAGTACGAAAGCTTAACCCCCTAGAAAAAAAAAGCTCGTTATTCCGATGAGAAAGGTATGTACTTAGAAGTCACACCATCGGGCGGTATGTATTGGCGAATGAAGTTCCGCTTTAACGGTAAAGAAAATATTTTCAGCATCGGTACCTATCCTGAAACCTCACTGGCTCAAGCAAGAAGAATTCGAGACGAAGCTCGGTTAAAGTTAAAAGATGGGATTAATCCCAACGAAGCGAAGAAGCAAAAGAAACAACAAGCTGCTGAAAATACGCTTTTCAAAGCCCTTGCTATGGAATGGATGGAAGACCGTAAGGCAGTTATTAAAGAGAATACCTATTTACGTGATTTATCTGTATTTGAAAAAGATCTTTTCCCAACTTTAGGTAATATGCCTATTGATCAAATCAAAGGTAAAGACGTGCTTGCCTGTGCCAAAAAAACGAAGAACGAGGCGCACAGGAAATGGCTAAACGCTCCATACCTTTAGCAGGTCGTATCTTCCGTTTTGCGATTCGTAAGGGCCTTATTGAGAATGATCCGACACCTCACCTTCAAGAGGCTTTAAAACCTCGTAAAGTGAAGCATATGGCACGTTTGGATATTTCTGAGTTTCCACCCTTCCTTGAGCGAATGGACCGCTATCATGGCAATCCAATGATTAAAACAGCCATTCAACTAATGACGCTGACTTTTGTACGCACAGCTGAACTCAGAATGATGGAGTGGAATGAGATTGATTTTGATAATCATTTATGGCGAATATCTGCTGAGAAAATGAAAATGGCTCAGCCTCACATTGTTCCATTATCCAAACAGGCAATTGAACTCATTGAAGGATTACGGCCTCTCACCGGCAATAAGCAGTACGTTTTCTATAACCATAGCACGGCAAAACCCATGAGTAGCAATGCACTCCTCTGTGTGATCCGTACGATGGGCTATAACGGTAAAATGACTGGTCATGGATTCCGTGGACTTGCATCAACGACACTTCATGAGTAGGGCTATATGCATGATGCAATTGAAATTCAGTTAGCACATCGAGTCGGTAATGCCGTATCTCAAGCTTATAACCATGCTCAACACTTAGAATATCGAATCAAGATGATGCAAGAATGGTCTGATTTTATTGATAGTTTGAGAAATAAAATTGTGCCATTTCCTAAGCATAAACGCGCCTAAGTTAAAAGTTTTGTTTTAAAAATAAGTCCTCTTTAGAAATTACTTGTATAAAAATGTAGGATACCCTACAATAATCAATATTAAAAATCTAAATAGAGAACTTTATTAATGGTAAAAACTAGAACTGAAATCAACCAAGAAAGTAATGAACGCCGTGGAATAGTAAATAAAGCATTTAAGTTACATCAAAACACTGTTGATGCGATTCGTAGCCTAGCTGAAGATTCAGAAAAATCACAGGCTCAACTTATAACCAATGCCTTTGATGGATTTTATACTCCACTGCCTGCGGGTTATGAAAATGAAAATGGCGAATACATCTCATCTGATATTTATATTTATCATCCCTATGGATTAGAAACATGGCTCACTATTACTAATGTGAGAGATGAGTATGATGAAGAGATTGAAATTGATATCGATGAAATTAACTTTGAGGACATGGTTAATCATTTCATTAGCCAGCATTTACCTGGGCTTCACATCAATCAAATTAAAATTTTCTATACGCCAGTACTTGGCTCAGGTGAATTTTATAGACCAAACTTCTCTAAGCTAAAGCAGGAAATGTACAAAGATTCGGTATCATTGTTTTTTGATCTTTTCCATGAGATGCCAACGTTATTTAGATACAAGAATCTTCAAATGGTACCAATGATTGAAGGTTCTAAAGAATATGAAAAACTAACTAAACTTTATTAATTATGAGTATTAAGCCTTGTTATACAAGAGAGGTGGTCCCACATGTT
>NZ_DFDO01000090.1:0-4462 GCF_002367915.1 Acinetobacter sp. UBA3025 | reverse complement strand
TATTTCAGGACAAGACAAATTTATGTTTTTCTTCTTATTTTTAACGCAGCAAAAGTAACAAAACTGCTTTGTTTGGCAGAGGATACATCCTTGTATCCCTGCCAAACGGGCGACATCCATGTCGCAGGATATATAACTAAATGAAAGTTTTAAAAACTAATAATGAGATGGTATGAATTTCCAAAATTTCTTTGAATATAAAATAGAATTTCATGAAATAAATAGAAGTTACCTTAAGAGAAAATGGAAACTTACAGATGAATTTAAAAGATTTATTGAGTTAGAGGAACATACTGATTATTTAGACGGTATTTTTGCAGGAATCATTTATGTAATTTCAGAAGGGCAAATAAATTTAGATAAAGTCCAAAAGTATGAAAAATTTACAAAAATGCCATTAAAGGGGGTACGCAAGGTACATGTAGAATTACCGAGTATTCAAAGTTTTGCTAAAAATGTCTGCCATGATATTGAGATATCCAAAGATGGAGAAATAGTGACCAATGATGTATCAATCTTAAGTAAATATATTTCTTCTAAAAATACTTCAATATCAGAAACTATATTTCTTAAACGATACAAAGATAGAGAAAAAAATAATTGGAAAACTGGTTATTGGCTAATTTATGCAGTTAAAGAAGATACAGTATATTTTTTATTTCTTGATCTGAGGGTAAGCCATAAGCCAGAGAATGACCCGGAATTATTGAAAAATTTATTAGAGGTTTATTCTGAATCCTATCTTAAAGAAAATTTCTTAAAATGATTCAGTTAAAAAGACCACCTTTCGATGGTCTTTTTTGAATACTTATACAACCAACTGAACCTGCCTTAACACCGCCTTCAGCATATTCACATAATCAAAAGCATTATTAATAATGTCCTGATAACGTTAAGTAATATAACCATCGGGATGAACCAAAATTATACCAGACTCATGGATTTCAGGCTTGCCATCCCAAGTGCCATATACATTATGAGAAACAACCTGAATCACATCTAGATATGGCAAGTTCAAAGATTCAGCTGCCTATTCCCAGCTTTCACCAGAACATCAGTATCGAATGCTGCGTCATGCAAGACTCCATGTATATACCTGAAACAGATCATAAATATATAGAGGCAAAGTCTAGCCATGCATAGAAGGTAGTTATATGAGTATTCGTATAAGCTATTGATCTATTAGTATTTTCAAAACGTTGGCTTAAATCGTAAGATAAGCACCTATTATTTGAAGTGAGCAATCTATGGAACTTCGACATTTACGCTATTTTATTACCGTGGCGCAGGAGCAGAGTTTCACTAGGGCTGCTGAAAAGCTGTTTACGGCTCAACCTTCTTTAAGCCAGCAGATTAAAGATTTAGAGCAAGAAGTTGGCGTTAACCTATTTGAACGTTCTTCACGAAAAATACAGTTAACCGATGAAGGCAAGGCCTTTTTAATCTATGCAGAAAAAGCTCTGGAAAATGCCAAATTGGCCGTTGCGTCAGCACGACAGGTGGCCCAGCAGAAAAATAACCAGATTCATATTGGTTTCCTGAATGTTGCCGAACTAAAAGTCATGCCACATATTTTGGCCAAGCTGAAAAAGACCATGCCAGATTTAAAAATTCATCTGCATAGCCTGTTCTGTCTGGAACAGCTTCAACGTCTAAAAAATGCCGAATTAGATTTAAGTATTACTCGTTTTCAGCTGGGTCATCCGGATTTTGAAAATATCCATTTATTGACAGAACAAATTCACTTGGTTGCAGCCAAGCATTTGCACCCAACCGATCGGATACTGAAATTACAGGAACTGAAAAATCATACGATTATTATGTGTGATCAGAATGCATCACCCGTATTTTATGAAACACTCAATACCTTGATGTCCTTTGATCAGCTTAAGCACGATCAGGTGCTGTGGGCGACCAATGTGCTACAGCATATTAACCTGATCAATATGGGGATGGGTTTTAGTTTTGCTCCCGATTATTTATTACGTTTCCTGAATGATGAAGTGAAAGTGATCCAGACAGATCGACCTTTACCCCAGGTAGAACTATATGCAACATTTAACAAGAACTCTCAAAATCCAGCATTGAATATTATTACCGAAGCCCTTAACAATACGGTAAATGCTTGAAAAACTTGTAGGGATATATGCTTAAACTGATTTATTACGTACCAGATGAAAACCTAGAGGAAACCAAGAAGGCCATCTTTGCAGCAGGTGCGGGTGGGATTGGTGAATATACCGACTGTGCCTGGCAAGTGCTGGGAACTGGACAATTTAAGCCGCAGCAAGGCGCAGATCCTCATATTGGGGAAATTGGTCAGTTGGAAAATGTGGAAGAATGGCGGGTCGAAATTCTTGTACCTGATGAAAAGGCGGTTGAAGTGGCTAAGGCTCTAAAAGAAAGTCATCCTTATGAAGAACCGGCATTTGAATTTATCCAGCTTTTAGATATAAAAGTTTAAATTTTTAGAATTGATATAAACCGACGGTGCATTAGTGCTGATGTGCCGTCTATCTATATATAAAAACACCCAACCTGCTTTTATTATTATAAAATTCGTCAGAACAACTCAAATAAATGAATAAAATAAGGAATATAACAATGCAGTTGCCAAAACTGCTGAGCAGTATGTTCAAAAATACGCTGAATAAATCTATTCAATACGGTGCAGAAATCTTGCATAACCGTATTCCATATTCCCATGATAATCCATATCTGGATGGTATTTTTGCACCGCAGCGGCAGGAGCATTTTTCAACCCAATTGAAGGTAGAAGGGCAGATCCCGAAAGAATTAGATGGTGCCTTGATGTGAATTGGCCCGAATCCCATTACAGTGAAAAATCCAAAAATTTATCACTGGTTCACCGGTGATGGGATGATTCATGCGTTACGGCTTAAAGAAGGGGAAGCGCACTGGTACAAAAGCCAATATGTCGGTGCGGATAGTGTACAGAAGAAATTACATCGACCAGTGATTTCGGGAAAAAGTCGTGGCGTAGCTGATCCAGTAAATACCAATATCATCAATTTTGCTGGGAAAATCTGGGCATTGGTCGAAGCGGGTGCTTATCCCATCGAAGTGAATAGTGAATTAGAATCTAAACGTCATCATCTGTTTGAGAATGATGATTCAGATTTACCATTTACTGCACATCCACATATTGATCCGGATACCGGCGATATTCATGCGGTTTGTTATGATGGGCTAACCCATAATAAAGTCTTTTATCTGCATATCGATGCCAAGGGCAAACTGAAAAATCATGTGGAAATTCCGGTAAAACATGGTCCGATGGTACATGACTGTGCTATTACTGAATCTCAGGTTTTAATTCTGGACTTAAATGTAAATTTCTCGATGCAGAGTGCCTTAAAAGGTTCATTGCTGCCATATCAATGGAACCAGAAACATCAGGCACGTATTGGCTTATTACCTCTTGGTGGAAGTGCTCAGGATATACGCTGGTACAACATTGATCCCTGTTTTATTTTCCATACCATGAATGCTTATGATCTGGATACAGGGGATGTCGTCATGGATGCAGTGGTACATTCCAAAGCGATGGTGCATTCGATTCAGGGCCCAATTGAAGATCAGAATCTTCGATTAGAACGATTTGTCTTCGAAAAAGAAACAGGGAAAGTGAAGCGAACAATCTTATCGGATGTTAAACAGGAATTCCCACGCATTAATGAAGCTTATACCGGGCGGTCATATCGTTATGCTTATAGCATTTCCTTTGGCGAATTTGATGATCCTTACCATGTCAGCAGTAATAGCTTATTGGGTCATGATTTAGAAACTACGACCATAGAAAGTTATTCATTCGGAGAAAATTGGGTCACAGGTGAGGCTATTTTCGTCGAAAGAGAGGGTGCAGAAGCTGAAAATGAGGGTTGGCTCATGTCTTATGTGCATGCTTTAGATTGTGGCCCTTCGAAAGTTGTGATTTTGGATGCACAGCATATTAAGGATGGGCCAATTGCCACAATTTATTTACCTGTAAGAGCACCGGTTGGTTTCCATTGTAATTGGATTGATTATCGGAAGTTGAAAGTAATATAAAATTATATTTAGGAAAAATTTTAGATTATTTAAGTCCGTTTGAAATCAAACGGACTTTACTAGATACTTAAATAAATCTTCAATTCCACTTTTCTTGATATTTTGAGACCCAGTACAATTTGGTTTCTATATCATAGCTACCATCGGGATTAAGGGAAATGATATAGTGGATATTTTTACCTCGACTACGATTACCTTTACCTTCGGGAACTTGATATTTGTATTTTTCTACTTCTTTAGGGGGAGTGAGTACAATCCGTTTCCAAGCGGTAGGGGGGAGTTTCGCTATACCATTTTGTTGTGCAATCATTATTGCTTGTCTTCTTTGCTCGGCATTTTCTCCACTCGCATAACGTAATTCTTCAGGAACACCATATCCTTTTTTTATCTG
>NZ_DFDO01000210.1:0-8194 GCF_002367915.1 Acinetobacter sp. UBA3025 | reverse complement strand
GATTAAAATAGGAATCATGCATGACTTGGCTAGATAAATTCCTGTTCTTAAGTATCGGATTAGGATCTATCCTCTATTTCATGCTTAAAAAGATTAATGAAATGGGTATTCCTATGGATCGGGGAATGCTGATGATTCTGGTGATTATTATGTCACTGGTTAGTTTGAGCTGTGTTTTATATCTGCGCTCTGAAGATCAAAAAACGAAACAAAAATAAAATTTAAATTAACTCTCTATTGGCGTGTTCATATGTGGAAAAAGATCCGAATCCTGATTTTATTGATGATTTTGTTTGTGGTGGCAGTAAATGCTTATCGAGATCAGAATCAGGACTGGAACAAACCAATCTTTGTTCTGTTGCATCCGATCAATGCAGATGGATTGGCGACCACACAGCAATATATCCAGCAATTGTCTGCTCAGGATCTAAAAGGAACACAAGAGTATCTGGAAAAAGCGGCCCAGCAGTACCGTGGACAGCCCACTTATTTTTATTTTAATCTGGGGCGTGAACTTAAAGAATTGCCGCCTAAAGTGCCGGAGCAGGCCTCCTTACTTGGCAATATTTTATGGAGTCTGAAATTCCGTTTCTATGCCTGGCAACAGCAGCAAGGTTCAGATCCTTCATCGAATGTTACTCTCTTTTTAAATTATTATGATCCTGCACACACCCAGCAATTAAAACATTCAACGGCTCTGCAAAAAGGCCGAATCGGTTCAGTCAATCTATTTGCTTCAAGCAGACAGTCTGACCAGAATAAGATTGTCCTAGTGCATGAATTACTGCATGCCTTTGGCGCTTCAGATAAATATGATCTCGCCACAGGCCAGCCGATATACCCAGTGGGTTATGCCAATCCCAATCAGCAGCCTTTATTTCCCCAAACCAAAGCTGAGCTGATGGCAGGGCACATTCCGGTATCGCAAAGCACCAGTAAAATGCCGGAATCTTTAAATCAAACCCTGATTAATGAAATCACGGCGATTGAACTTGGCTGGAAAAAATAATTAACGAAGTGCTGAATAAACCGGCATAACTTACTATTTTTATAGATAAACTCAATGAATTTCTAACAAATTTATCCATGATTTAAGAGCATAATCAAAGTCATAGCCAATGACTTGAGAAGAATATGAAGACTGTTGGAAATGATCTTGTTCGGCATCAATTGCATGAAAACCGTAAATGGTATTTAGGCCTGGGTGCCTTATTAGTGTTATTTGGAATCGTACTGTTAGCGTCGCTGCCTTTTGCCACCTTATCCATCGTATTCCTGTTTGGTGTCCTGATGATGATAGGTGGAGTGGTTCATCTGATCGCCGGGATTAAAATCTTCGATGGGGCATTTCGCTGGCTCTGGCTGCTATTCGGTATTATCTATTTTATTGCGGGCTATTATGCCTTTAGCACGCCAGCGAAAACTGCGATTGTACTGACCAATCTGCTTGCGATTGCTTTGCTTGCGGCGGGAATAATTCGCATCTTCAATGCTTTTATCTTTAAAGCATTCCGTGGCTGGGGCTGGACTTTATTTTCCGGGATTTTAACTTTAGCTACAGGTATCCTGATTCTATTGTCACCGAATGCACCGTTCTGGGTTCTGGGCGCTTTTCTGGCAATCGATCTTTTGTTCCAAGGGATTAACTATTTGACTTTGGCTTCCTATATCAAACATCGTGTGCCAAAAAGCTCCGCAGATCTTTAAGTAAGATCAGTATAAAAAAGAGTGCGAATCAGCGCTCTTTTTTATTGGCATGTTCAGCTTTGCCTGTAAGATGGGTATGCACTTCAAATTAGTATAAAACCTATCACGCGGCCGATCATATTCATGAAAACCTTTGTTCTAGCGCCAGATTCTTTTAAGGAAAGTATGACTGCTGAGCAGGCCTGTCAGGCGATGCAGCGTGGTATTTTGCAGGTCTTTCCTGACGCAAATTGTATTACTGTACCCATGGCAGATGGTGGTGAGGGAACTGTAGATGCATTAATCTCAAGTCTAAAGGGTGGACGAGTAACGTGCCGAGTTACCGGGCCATTAGCCAGTCAGTCGATCGGAACTTATTTTGGATTGGTTAATGCAGATCAGACCGTAGTGATTGAAATGGCCAAGGCAAACGGGATTCATCTGCTCGAAGTTGCTCGGCGTAATCCTATGCTGACTTCAACCTATGGGACGGGTGAAATGATCAAGCAAGCACTGGATCTTGGTGTAAAGAAAATCATTATTGGACTTGGTGGCAGTATCACTAATGATGGTGGTGCTGGAATGGCACAGGCTTTGGGAGCCCGATTCTTAAATACTGCGGGAGAATCAATTCAGGTCTGTGGTGGTAATCTGGATCAGATTGATCAAATTGATTTTTCCCAACTCGATGCTCGTTTAAACAATACGGAAATCTTGATCGCTTCAGATGTGAATAATCCGCTCTGTGGGTCGAATGGTGCTTCAGCGATCTTTGGGCCGCAGAAAGGTGCAACATCGGAAATGGTGCAACAACTGGATCGAAATCTAAGTCATTTTGCTGATCTGGTTGAAGCAGGTTTAGGTATTTCTAAAAGAAACATTCCAGGTGCTGGTGCAGCCGGTGGGTTAGGTTTTGGGTTGATGGCGTTTGCAGGAGCAAAGCTGCAATCCGGTGTAGCGTTAATTATGGAACAGAATAAACTGGCACAAAAAATTGCGAATGTAGATTATGTTTTCACTGGCGAGGGCAAGATTGATCATCAGACTGCTTTAGGAAAAACACCATTTGGTGTGGCTCAGGTCGCCCAGCAATTAAATAAACCGGTAATTGCGTTTGCAGGTTTGGTCGGTGAGGGGATTGAGTCACTGTATCAGGTTGGTTTTAGTCAGATTGTGGGGATTAATCCACCAGATTTTTTATTGGAAGAAGCATTAAAAGATGCTGAGCAAAACCTAGAGCAAGCGTGTGCTCGTGTTATGAAAGAAATTAAAATAAAGTTTGAACAATAAGATAGATAAATTTTTATGAGCTAACTTAGCTTAATGCACGACCTCATTTACGGTTTACTAAACTTATGCGTGCGGGTTACGTAGGTACATTGTTACTTTGACGGAGCAAAGTAACCAAACTCCAGTGTTATTCAGATGATGCATCCCTGCATCACTGAATAACGGCGGCATCCATGCCGCCTGGCCGGAATCAAATGCTTTCTAGAATATTGAGGATACGTTTTCTAGGAACAGCTCTGTTAAACTACACCTATCCACAAATTGATGAGTGACCATGAGTTTAGCCTCCCTGATAGATGAATTAAATCCGCAACAAAAGCAAGCTGCGACAACAGAAGCAAAGCACAGTTTGGTTTTGGCTGGGGCAGGCTGTGGCAAGACCAAAACTATCGTGGCACGTGCAGCTTATCTGATTGATCAAGGCGTACCAGCGAATCAAATTCAGATTCTGACCTTTACACGTCGTGCGGCGAGTGAAATCGTGGCACGGGTGGAACTGGCACTCGGTGAACAGGCCAAAGGCTTACGTGCATCAACGTTTCATACCTTCTGTATGTATCTGCTGCGCCGGATTCCAAAGGCTTTTGGACTGGAACAGTTTTCAATTATTGACCGTGATGATCAGCTGATGATGTTCCGCCTGATTCGCGGGC
Organism: Acinetobacter sp. UBA3025; assembly: GCF_002367915.1. Classification (NCBI taxonomy): domain Bacteria; kingdom Pseudomonadati; phylum Pseudomonadota; class Gammaproteobacteria; order Moraxellales; family Moraxellaceae; genus Acinetobacter; species Acinetobacter sp. UBA3025. The sequence goes on along the minus strand of NZ_DFDO01000210.1, from coordinate 4,565 downwards.
GTGATGACAAGAAAAATCCAAATTACTTGCCGAAGTCACAGGAACTCTGTGATTTATATTCCTTTGCGCGGAATACCCGGCAGAAACTGAGTCTGGCTTTGGAAAAGCAGATGCCAGAATATCTGGCACTCAAAGACCAGATTGCCGACATTATGAAGGAATATGAAGCGCGTAAGCGTGCGCGTAGTTTTCTGGATTATGACGATATCCTCGCTGTGGTGGCGACTGCTTTGGCACAGTCTGAAGGGCTAGTGGAATATGTGTCCTCAATTTGTCGGCATATGCTGGTGGATGAAATGCAGGATACTAATCCATTGCAATGGGCATTGCTGGAACCGCTAAAAGATCAGATCAGTCTGTTTTGTGTTGGCGATGATGCACAGTCGATTTATGGTTTCCGTGGTGCCGATTTTGAAAATATTCACCATTTCAAGGAACGGGTACCGGATGCAAAAATTTTTAAACTAGAAAAGAATTACCGCTCAACTCAGGAAATCCTTGATCTATCTAACTGGCTGCTGGATCAGTCCGAAATCAAATATGACAAGCGTCTGGATGCGCATCGCGGTGAAGGCATCAAGCCAAAGATGCATATTTTCCCGAATGAGTTTGATGAAGCGAAATGGATCGCGATTGATATAAAAGAGCGGCATTACTTGCAAGGCAGCAAATGGTCCGATCACATGGTGCTGGTACGTTCCAGTTATGCAGCGCGACATATTGAAGCAGCCTGTATCGCGGCCAATGTTCCGTATCGATTCATCGGCGGGATGAAACTGTTAGAAACTGCACATGTCAAAGATCTGCTCAGCCTGTTGCGTGTGGTGGCGAATCCTCTGGATGATATTGCCTGGATGCGCTTTTTAACCTTATGGAATGGTGTGGGTGATGTCGGGGCGAGTAAGCTGTCTCAGCAGCTTTTAGCTGAGCCAGAGATGGATATCATTGCCGACAAGCTAAAAAAATTTGGCAAGATTCCACTGGAAACCATTCTGATTATGAAGCAAATGGCGGTACTCAAAACCGAAGTACAGGCCTGTGTTGGTCTGGCAGTCCAAGCCATTGAAGCACAACTGGCCGAGAACTATAAAAAAGACTGGAATCGCCGTCAGGGAGATTTTGAATTGGTAAAACAGCTGGCTTCCAAGCATGCTCAAGTGAGTGAGTTTCTGGAAGAGTATGTGCTCGATCCGGTCTCTATTTCCGAAATTGAACGCCAGTCGGATACGGATGTGGTGACCCTCATTACCATTCACTCGGCCAAGGGTACGGAACAGAAAGTCTGTTATGTGGCTAATGTTACGCCGGGACAATATCCGCATGCACGGGCGCAAGGGGATTTTGATGATGTCGAGGAAGAGCGGCGTGTATTGTATGTGGCGCTGACTCGTGCACAGAATGAACTGATTCTGACCAAGCAAAACCTGAATCACTGGGCGCGTGAAACGGTAGATGAGCAGGGGCGTAAAATTGAAAGCTATTTTCTCAATGATTTGACCCGCAATTTATGTGTCACAGAAACTCATTACAAAACCCGTCAACAGACTGTGAAAAGTGCTTTAATTGAGCGCCAGTCGATTAATTTAGATTTTGGGATTGATCTCGATTAAACTATCCCTTCTGGGTTTGACGCAAAAAGTAGAGTAGGCACGTGCTTTTTGATTATTTTTGCCTATCTTCTTAAGGTTATCCGATGAAAATTTTAGTTCGTAACTTGGCGCGCACTGTAACAGAAGCTGAATTGCTGACCCTGTTTCAGCAATATGGTACTGTTGAGTCTTGTACGCTGGTCATGGATGCAGAAACAGGCAAGTCTAAAGGTTTTGCCTTTGTAGAAATGCCACATGGCCGTGAAGCTGTTAAAGCGATTAAAGGTTTAAATACACTGCGCCTGCATGGTCAGGGGATTCGTGTGAAGCAAGCTGAAGAAAAGCCACAGGCTTAAATAACAGCTGATAAAAAAGAGCATGTATGATGCTCTTTTTTTTGCCTTTAAAAAGGCCTAGATTTTTACTGAAGGGTTAATATCAGCAGTCTGAAGTATCAAGATCATGCAGAATAGATCGACAGCGTAGACAATCTTGCATTGCGTAATGCGAGCGGACGTTTTACTTTATAAGAGCCAAAATTTGTTTTAATGCTTAGGAAATCTCGATGACACGAGTTGCTCGCTATCATGCGGACCGTACCAATCAAAAACTTTATTTCGCCCGTATGGCCTGTCAGCAGGCTGAACAGACTGATCATGTGCAGCAGGCACAAGCTCATCGTGAAGCTGCCGTATTCCATCTGCATGGGGCGCTGCTGGCCTTTTTGCAGGAACTGGTACGCTATTACCGTCTGAATGACCTGAGCCCGACGCTGAAATCGATTGAAGAGCTTATGGCGGCTAAGGGGCAGGTATCACCTGAAGTGACCGTATTACAGCATTTATCCAAAGATGGTTTTCTTGCTGAACTGAAACGTGCTTACCGTCTCTGCCAATATGCGCCAGAGCCAAGTTCGCCACAACCCGAAGACGAAACTTCTTCAAATCTCATCATTAAAGTCACACAGACACCACAAGCCTGGTTACCTGATACTGCTATATTACGAGAATGGCATCGTGACCTGACGCAGCTTATTGATGGTTTTCGTAATGAGATGGTTGAATTCTAATCTGATCAGCTGTACTTGAAATTGCGATTATTAACCCTATATCAATTACTCTAATGATGCAAAGTGCAATCGCTCTTTGCCACCATGTTGAACATGGAGGATATATGTCTATAGAACAGTTGAAAGATTTATTTGGTAATCAAGACGCGATTTTGGAACTCGTTCAACTTGAAGGTGGCGCGTTGGCATTACGAAATGCGGGCTCAAAAAAACAGCCATTAGTCATGATTCAGTTTAATGACGAGGTCAAAGCCCTGTTGGGTGATCAAACGCCTGTGATTGCACAACACATGATTCAGGCCGCTTTATATGGTTTGCTGGAACAGCAGGTCAATGAATGGCAAGCTGAAGTTGTGGATGAAGAGCCCAAATATATGAGTTAAATTGCCTACCCTGGCGAGCAGGAAAGCACACTTGAAGTGTGCTTTTTTTGTGTTTATAAAATGAGAAAAATAGAGAATAAGAGAAAAATTAAGTCGGTTAGATTAGAGAAGTAATTTTAAATTTTATTAACTTAAGATCTGATAAATTTCAGCTAAATCAATAAAAAAAGAAGTTGCCAATTTTGACAACTTCTTTAAGAAATCAGCCTGAATAATGCGTAGGTGGATGGTTATGCGCAATCTCGATCTGGTTCAAAATATGATTGCTCATATTTCTCGCCATTTCCTCTTTGGCATAGTACACCTCGCCAATATTGTCACGGCGAATCACTTCGGCTTCTTCCTTGCTTTCCGCACATAGCAGGATCTGAATAGCAGGGTTTAGGGTCTTGGCAATATCCACGATTTTATGGATATCAATAATATCCATCGGTGAGATCACCAATAGACGTGCATGCTGAATGTGAGCCTGAATCAACACACCGGGTTCAGTTGCGACACCAGAAACTGCCGCAATGCCTTTTTTACGCAAGTTCTCTACGATCTCACGGTTTTCTTCGGCAATGACTACCTTAATATCTTGCTCCATTAGAGATAAGGTAATTCGACGACCGACTTCACCATGACCCACAATCACCACCTGATCACGCAGATAGTCCTGCGAGACCTCATCCGGTAGCATGGCAAGCGGATCACCACTACGCTCCAATAAGCGCGCCAGAGACGAACGTTCGCGGATCCATTTTTGTACCGGTTCTACTGCTGAGAAAATAAACGAGTTCAGGGTAATCGAAATCAGGGCACCCGCTAGAATCAGGTTTTGTCCATCGAGTGACAATAGATTTAGCGATACACCAAGTGCGGCCAGAATAAAAGAGAATTCACCGATTTGTGCCAGAGATGCACCGACGGTGAGTGCCGTATTGATTGGGTAGCGGAAGAACAGCACCAGTGCCATCGCTGCGATGGTTTTACCAATCATGATAATACCGAGCACCGCCAACACATGAAGTGGCTGATCCATCAGGATACGCGGATCAAACAGCATACCGACGGACACAAAGAACAGAATCGAGAAGATTTCACGCAGCGGTAAGGTTTCTTCTTCGGCACGGTGGCTGAAGTCAGACTCTTTCACTACCATCCCGGCAAAGAACGCACCGAGTGCCATGGATACGCCAAAGACCTTATAAGCCCCAAAGGCAATCGATACGGCTGCAGCTACGACGGTTAAGGTAAATAGCTCACGTGAGCCTAAACGTGCCACCACCTGCATGATCATTGGCACTAAACGTTTACCAATAATCAGCATGAAAGCAATAAAGCCGGCTACTTTGAGCAAGGTAATGCCTAAGGTGATCCAGACATTCTGATCGCTACTACTGCCTTCCAGAGCCTGACCACCGAGCAGTACTGCAGTTGCGGGTAATAATACCAGTGCCAGCACCATAACCAGATCTTCAACTAGAAGCCAGCCGACTGCAATTTTCCCGTTAATGGATTCGAGCAGGCCACGATCACCCA
>NZ_DFDO01000236.1:0-7923 GCF_002367915.1 Acinetobacter sp. UBA3025 | reverse complement strand
GTATTCGTGACCTCGACTCACAGCGCCGAGGTCACGAATACCATCCAGATAGGTAGAGCTTTGAGTTGAAAAGCCGCGCATCTGGAAGGCATCGCCAGCACTGGTATTCCCATTTTCGCCGAGTTGCAGGGTAATTCCTGGCGTATTACGTAAGGCTTCGACCAGGGTGGTTGCACCTTGTTCTTTTAATAAGTTTTTGTTGATAATCGAAACAGTTTGAGGCGTATCTACTAAAGTTTGGTTAGATTTAGCAGAACTTAATTGATCCACTTTATATTCATTTGCAGTTTTATTCTTAACTGTAATTTCTGGAAGCTGAATAACGCCTTCATTGGTGATGTTGTCTGCATGAGTGATCAGTGGCAAAGTTGCAGCAAGTGCGACCAATGAAGTCTTGTAATAATGTTTCCGGCTTTTGATATGCGCCATGTGACAGAATTCCTGAATTGAATAATATTTCCCTTACCACCTTGATATGCTCGAGTTCATCAAATAGCAGCAATTATGGAGTTATTGTTATGGCCTTTAACAATTTTGCGAATTTTAGTGATAATAATTATCATTAACAATATTTAATTAAGTCATTCTTATGAATTTATGGATGAAATTACTGTTTAATATTTAAACTTTAATCTGGGATTTCTATTAAGAAAAATTTCAAAATAAACTTATTTTTCAGTTTTTTACCTAAGATTAAAAAAATGTAATTATTTTCTATTTAAAGCTTTTTATCAAAAGGTTTATAAATACAACTAAATCTAGATTTAAAGTTTTATATCTTTCAGAAAATAAAAATAGCCTCACAAATGAGGCTATTTTTTGATGAGGGAAGAAGCTAAAACTTAGTATTTAAAGTTCAGAGAAAGAACTGCGTTACGGCCTTCTGCTTCAGTTGCATAGTGAGATGCATAAGCTTTAGTGAAATAACGTTCATCAGATAAGTTATTTACATTTAACTGCAGGTCAACATTTTGATTTACGTTATAACGTGCCATGGCATCATAGCGTACATAACCTGGAACATATTTAGTATTCGCTAGGTCACCATACACTTTGTCCATCGCAACTGCACCAGCACCGATTGTTAACGCAGGGGTTAGATCATAAGTCGTCCAAAGTGTGGCTGAGTTTTTCGCAACGTTAGGCATTTTATTTCCATTATATGGACTATCTTCATTTGTACATACAGTTGGTCGACCGCTACATTTTTTTCCATTATCAACAGCTTCACTGTCTAGGTATGTATAGCCCGCAGAGACTGCCCATTTATCAGTAAGATTACCGTTTAAACCAAGCTCAAAGCCATCTACCTTACTTTCACCAACGTTAGCATAAGTAGTCGGTGTTAACTGAACTCGAGCATTCTGTTTTTCAGTACGGAAAATTGCAGCAGTCAAATTCAATTTGTCATTAAATAGATCCCATTTCGTACCAATTTCAAATGTGCGGCTTTCTTCAGGATCGAGATTGCTATAATTTTCTGCAATACCTTCTGAACCATCACCTGAGTCAACACCTACAGGGTTGGCTGAAGTAGCGAAGCTTGTGTAAATAGATCCATTTTCACGCGGTTTAAAAGTAAGACCTGCCTGGTAAGTGAAGAAATCAGCGTCACTTGAAATGGTTTCACCTGAAGCATTGGTTTTTTGCTTGGTATCAAAGTCATCCCAACGCAATCCTAAGTCCAATAACCATTGCGGATTGAGTTCAATGTTATCCAGTAAATAAATAGAAGCTGTTTCTGTGGTAGTGGTCGTGGTAGCTCTGTTGGCTGTACGAGCACCTAACCATTGATCACGTGAGTTTGGATTGGTTAAAGAAGTACACCATGCATCATTATTTGCACAATCACTGTTAAATCCACCTGTCGTGCTATCAGGGTAGCCAGGGTAGGTGGTTGAATAGTTACCTTTATCAGATTCTTGTTTAGAGTATTCAACACCTGTATTAAAGCTATGCTTTAGAGCACCGGTATTAAACTTACCTGCTAAAGAAAGTTGATCGCTAAAGGTTTCTGTATCTGTAATCCGTGAGTTAATACGACGCCATACTTTATCATTGAGTACGTTACCTTTTGAGTCATCAGGCTGCGTCCATAGATAATCATTTTTTGACTTGCTATAAATAGCAGTATTACTCAAAGTCAAATCATCAGTCAGATCATGTTCTAATTTAAGTGTACCAATCTGATTTTCTTGTTTCTGGAAATCACGATTTAATAAACCATAGTAGATGCCTTGTTTAACATCGATAGGTTTACCGACAGTCGCTTTTTTATCTTTGTCATAATTATATGGAACACCAGCATCAGGCGTATCATCAGATTTTAAGTAGTAATAGCTTAAAGTCCCACGAGTAGGAGTATCCAGGCCAAAACTGATACTTGGTGCAATACCTACACGTTTATATTCAGCGCCGTCTTTCTGACCTGCTTTTTCATTTTGATGACCCATCACAGCAATACGCGCTGCAATGCCATTACCGAAATCTTTGTTGCCATCTAAAGTGATCCGCTGGTAATTATCGGTACCTTGTGCAATGGAACCTTCTAAAGAATCACCAGCTTTAGCAACCTTAGAGATCATGTTGATGTTACCGCCAGTCGTACCGGCACCGCCCATTGCAGAAGAAGAGCCTTTGGTCACTTCAACCTGTTCGACCGCAAACATTTCACGGTTTTGTGAAGTCGCGCTACGAACTCCATCTACATACATTGAGCTTTCAGAGTTATAACCACGAATAAATGGACGATCGCCATTCGGGTTGCCACCTTCACCCGCACCCAAAGTAATACCAGGTACAGTACGTAAAGCATCAGAAAGTGTAGTGACTTGAGTGTCTTCAATCAGTTGCTTAGAAATGACTGATACAGATTTAGGTGTATCCAGTAAAGGTGCAACAAATTTCTTATTTGCGGAATTATCTACTTTTAAACTTGGTGCCTGTTCAGCTTTAACTTCTTGATGAATAGTTTCGAGCTTGACCACATTTTCATCAGCCACAGCATTTACAGTTACAATCGAGAGGGAAGAGGCAATCGCCGATGAAACGAGTTTTTTACGTGATTTGATAAACGACATGTGGGAACCCGAAAAAAAGCTTAAAATTTATGTATGCGAATAATAATAATTCTTATTTAAATTAAGAATTACTTGCCGATAGGAAATGACGATTTTAAGGATTGTATTAATTGGTTTGATCAATGTGATAGTGTATCAAAATGTTTCTAAGTTAATGTATTTAAAATAGATCTGATTAATAGATTATTATCGTTACTTTTATTGAGATTATTAGAGTTTAAAAATTTTGAAGAAAAGATAAAGAAAAGTTTACTAAAAGTCCTATAAAAATCCATAAATGCCGATGAATGAGATGATCTGTCTAGTTTCAGTAATCAATATATCTACTCTTATTTGAGGGAAGGGATATTTAATCAAAGAAAAATGAATTTGACTGAATAAATTTGATTATTACAGCATCAATAAAGACGATTCAAGTATTGTGTTTTGTATATCTGCAAATGTTGTCATATAATGTGGCACATTTTTATAAACCTGTTATTACCAAATATATAGAGGAAGCCATGCAAGTAACTTCTGAAGCGGTTTCGGGCGTTGCCCGTCGTTTAAATGTTTCTGTACCGACGAGCCGTATTAATGAGCAATTTGAAGCTCGTTTAAAACGCACTGCTAAAACTGCGAAGATCAACGGCTTCCGTCCAGGTAAAGTACCTGTAAACGTAGTTCGTCGTGAATACGGCGCTGGTATCTACCAAGAAGTTGTCAACGACATCATTCGCGACACAGTTTTCGAAGCAATCCAACAAGAAAAAATCAACGCTGTTGGTATGCCAAACATCGAAAAAACTGAAATGAAAGATGATGCTTTAGTTTATGAAGCGACTGTTGAAGTTTATCCAGAAGTTGAAGTGAAATTCGAAGGTCTGGAAGTTGAACGTAAAGCGTCTGAAGTAAATGATAAAGACGTTGAGAAGATGATTGAAAATCTTCAAAAACAACGCGCTTCTTGGGCTGAAACTAAAGGCATGGCTAAAAAAGACATGCAAGTAACTTTCGACTTCGAAGGTACTGTTGATGGCGAAAAATTTGAAGGGGGCGCTGCGCAAGACTTTAAACTTGTTTTAGGTTCTGGTCGTATGATCCCTGGCTTCGAAGATGGCATCATCGGTATGAAGAAAGGCGAAGAGAAAGTGATCGATGTTACTTTCCCTGAAGATTACCAAGCTGAAAACCTTGCTGGCAAACAAGCTCAATTCAAAATCAATGTGAAACTTGTTGAAAAACAAAAACTTCCAGAAATTGATGCTGAATTCCTGAAAATCTTCGGTATTTCTGAAGAAGATGGCGTTGAAAAACTGAAAGCTGACGTTCGTAAAAACATGGAACGTGAAGTGAAAAACGGCCTACGTAACCAGGTTAAAGGCGCAACTTTCGATGCACTTGTAGCTGCAAACGAAGTTGAACTCCCATCTGCAATGGTTGCTCAAGAAATTGACCGTCAACGTCAACAAATGATCCAGCAGTTCACTCAACAGTTCGGTGCTCAAGGCGCGAAAGCATTTGATTCAAGCATGCTTCCTGATGACCTGTTTAAAGAACAAGCTGAGAAATCAGTTAAACTTGGCGTATTGGTAAGCCGCATTCTTGCTGATGCGAAAATCGAAGTAGATCAAGCGCGCGTTGAAGCTTATATCGAAGACATGGCTTCTTCTTACGAAGATCCAAACGAAGTAATCGAATACTTCAAAAATGACAAGCAACAACGTGCTCAAATCGAAGCAGTTGTACTTGAAGACCAAGTTGTTGATCACATCCTAGCATCTGCTAAAGTGACTGATGCGACTGTAAGCTATGAAGACTTATTGAAAGAGCAACAAGCTCGTCAACAAGGCTAATTCAAGCTTTCCATAAAAAGGCGCTTTGTGCGCCTTTTTTCATATTAGTAATTTCTTGACATATCTGATTTTCACAAAACTAATGCAAAAAATATGATGGAATTATTCGCGATTATTTTGCAATTTCATTGATTATCCCTCATATTGTGATTATGGATTAAGTCACAAAAATTTAGGAATAAATAAACCTATGTATGTTCCAACGATTGAAAACGCTTTAGTGCCAATGGTGGTAGAACAATCCTCTCGTGGTGAGCGTTCTTTTGATATTTATTCACGCCTTTTACGTGAGCGGGTAATTTTTCTGACAGGTGAAGTTGAAGACAATATGGCCAACCTGATCGTTGCGCAAATGTTGTTTTTAGAAGCTGAGAACCCAGATAAAGATATTCATCTATATATCAACTCACCGGGTGGTTCGGTGACTGCTGGCATGGCGATCTACGATACCATGCAGTTTATTAAACCGGATGTTGTGACTTACTGTATGGGTCAGGCAGCATCAATGGGCGCATTCCTGCTCAATGCAGGGACTAAAGGCAAACGTTATTGCCTTGAAAATGCACGTGTCATGATTCACCAGCCTTTGGGTGGTTTCAAAGGCCAGGCATCAGATATTGAAATTCACGCACGTGAAATTCTGTTCATTAAAGAACGTTTAAACCGTTTAATGGCTGAACATAGCGGTCAGGACTATGAAAAAGTGGCACGTGATACAGACCGTGACAACTTCATGACTGCTCAGCAAGCGAAAGAATACGGTCTTGTGGATGAAGTTCTAACGAAACGTCCATAAGTTTTAGAGATTGAGATATTGGAGTAAATATGTCCGAACATCCTCAAGGACAAAAGCATTGTTCATTTTGCGGTAAAACGCAGTCTGAAGTCGGAAAGCTGATTGCAGGCGAGGACGCATACATTTGTAATGAATGTGTGGACGTATGCTTAGATTTGGTTCAAACCAGTCAACAGGTCGAAACCAATGACTGGGCGAACCGTCCTTTACCGAAACCGCATGAAATCCGTGCGGCGCTCGATCAATATGTGATTGGTCAGGACGTAGCGAAAAAGACATTATCTGTGGCCGTATACAACCATTACAAACGTCTGAAAGTACAGACTAATGGTAAGAAAGCAGATGATTCCGTTGAAATTGCAAAAAGTAATATCCTGCTAGTCGGTCCGACGGGTTCAGGTAAAACTTTGCTGGCACAAACCCTTGCCCGTCTTCTGGACGTTCCATTTGCCATGGCAGATGCAACAACCCTAACTGAAGCGGGTTATGTGGGTGAAGATGTTGAAAACATTGTACAAAAGCTTTTGCAAAAAGCTGATTACGATGTCGAAAAAGCGCAAAAGGGTATTATCTATATCGATGAAATCGACAAGATTACCCGTAAATCTGAAAACCCATCCATTACTCGTGATGTATCAGGTGAAGGCGTACAGCAAGCCTTGCTGAAAATGATCGAAGGTACGGTTGCTTCAATTCCACCACAAGGTGGCCGTAAGCATCCACAGCAGGAATTTATCCAGATTGATACCTCGAATATCCTGTTCATCTGTGGCGGTGCATTCTCAGGTCTTGAGAAAATCGTACAGCAGCGTCAGGAGAAAGGTGGTATTGGCTTTACTGCAGAAGTCCGTAATAAAGACGAAAGCAAAAAGCTGTCTGAATTGTTCCGTCAGGTCGAAGCGACTGACTTGGTGAAATTTGGTCTGATTCCAGAATTCATTGGTCGTTTACCAGTGATTGCGACTCTGGATGAGCTGGATGAAGAAGCTTTAATGCAGATTCTGACTGAGCCGAAGAATGCATTAACCCGTCAATATAAACATTTGTTTGAGATGGAAAATGTGGACTTGGTCTTTGAAGATTCAGCACTACGTGCCGTTGCGAAAAAAGCACTGGAACGTAATACTGGTGCGCGTGGCCTGCGTTCGATTCTGGAAAATTCATTGCTAGAAACTATGTATGACTTGCCGAGTCGTAGCGATGTAGGCACTGTGGTGGTGAATGAAGCCGTCATTAATGGTGAAGCTGCACCAGAATTTCGTGCTGAACGTCAACCACATGATGAGCCAGAAACAGCGTCGAAAGTTGATTTAAAGGTGGTGAATAGCAAATCTGCTTGATTGCTATTCGTCAGAAACGTGCGAAAACCCCGTGTTTTCGCACGTTTTTTATTTCCAAAAGATAAAAGCAGATGCTAATCTCAACATCTAGGCGTGGACGCCGAAAGCTATAAAAATATATCGCAAAGCACTTGCATACAAGAATAAAGACGCAGTGAGGGATAAGCATGCGTGGAGTCGCAATGGTGCTCATCGGCAATTTGGCGCTGATGGGTTGTCACGGTAAAAAAGCCGTAGTTGAGCCTACACAGCCACTCAGCACTTTAAAAAATATTGATCTTGAAAAAAAACCGGGCTTTGTCGAACAGCATCGGGTGGGGATGTTTACGATTGGTGGCTGGGTCAACCAGAAACAGGGCAATCATTTTCAGGCAGTTAAACCTCAGCATGAGGACGCTGCAATCGTTTATTTATACCGCCCGGATTCCAAATGGAACCGTCAGGAAATTGTCGCTGCTAGCCTATTTATCAATCAGCATCGTATTCCGAGTTTATTGCATAATCATCATTACTGGATTGAGTTACCTGCAGGTACTTATCGCTTGAGTACCAGCCGTCCTTTAGGTGCTTTGCATTTCCAAAAACCTAAGTATCTGGACTTTACGGTAGAAGCGGGACAATCCTATTTTATTAAGTATGATGAAGAAAATCTAAGCACCCGTCGTAGTGTTTCGGGACCTCTGATGCTGATGCCGAGCAGTGTGGGTCTCAATGAAATTGCTTTTACCCAATTGAAATCGGACAGTTTTAACTTTTTTGCACAGGATCAGGAAACTGGGAAAATCCGCAAGAAAGCTCAGAAAATTAAAGCGACTGAATATGATCCATCTACAGATGTACAGTTAACCACACCATTTAAACTCTGAGATCGG
>NZ_DFDO01000165.1:3056-10120 GCF_002367915.1 Acinetobacter sp. UBA3025 | reverse complement strand
CCACGCGACAAGTTTGTGGTGATTACGGGACTGTCTGGTTCAGGTAAGTCCTCACTGGCATTCGATACGTTATATGCGGAAGGTCAACGCCGTTATGTAGAATCTCTGTCTGCCTACGCGCGTCAATTCCTTTCGCAAATGGAAAAGCCGGAAGTTGATTCGATTGAGGGTTTAAGCCCAGCCATTGCTATCGAACAGAAATCGACTAGCCATAACCCGCGTTCGACTGTAGGTACCATTACCGAAATCTATGACTATTTACGTTTGCTCTATGCACGCGTAGGTACACCTTACTGTCCGGAACACGATCTGCCCATGGTGGCACAGACCGTAACTGAAATGGTCGATGCGGTTAAAGAACTGGAAGAAGGCACTGCGCTGTTATTGTTAGCGCCTGTCGTTCGTGAACGTAAGGGTGAGTACACAGCGCTATTTGAACAACTGCAAAGCCAAGGCTTTGTGCGTGCACGTGTCGATGGTGAGATCATGGAAATTGATCCACCACCCGAGCTGGACAAAAAGAAAAAACATACTATTGAAGTCGTAGTTGACCGCTTTAAGGTGCGTGATGATCTCGGTAACCGTATTGCAGAAAGTTTTGAAACTGCACTGCGTCTCGGTGGTGATATCGCGATCCTGTCTTGGATGAAAGGCGAAAATGATGATCGCGTGTTTTCTGCCAAACACTCCTGTCCGGAATGTGACCGCGCTGTGGCTGAACTGGAGCCACGCCTGTTTTCATTTAACAATCCCTTCGGTGCCTGCCCGGTCTGTGATGGTCTGGGTACCCGCAGCCATTTCAGTGCGGACAAACTGATTCCCAATCAGGAAGTCAGCATCAGCCAAGGTGCGATTCGTGGCTGGGATCGTCAACGTCCGTATTATTATGGCATGTTGCAAAAAGTGGCCGAGCATTTTGGTTTTTCTCTGGAAACACCTTGGAATGAACTGGATGCCAATACCAAGAAAAAATTCCTCTATGGCACTGGCAAAGAAAAAATTGACCTGAGCTATATTGATGAACGTGGTCGTCGTCATAACCGGGTGATGCCATTTGAAGGTATTTTGCCGCATCTGGAACGCCGTTACCGCGAAACCGAAAGCAATTATGTGCGTGATGATCTGGCGCAGTATCTATCCAATGCCGCTTGTGATGCTTGTGATGGTTCACGTCTGAGTGAAATCTCGCGTAATGTGAAAATTCTGGATAAGACCATTGCCGACGTTACCCGCATGTCAATTGGTGATGCAGAAAGCTATTATCAGGGGATTAATCTGGAAGGTGCCCGTGGTGAAATTGCGGACAAGATTTTCAAGGAAATCCGTGAACGCCTGCACTTCCTGGTATCAGTCGGTCTGAACTATTTGAGCCTGTCCCGTTCTGCTGAAACCCTGTCTGGTGGTGAAGCACAGCGTATCCGTCTGGCCTCACAAATTGGTGCTGGTCTCATGGGCGTGATGTATGTGCTGGATGAACCTTCGATTGGTCTGCATCAGCGTGATAATGATCGCCTGTTACAAACCCTGATTCGTCTACGTGACCTCGGTAATACTGTTTTAGTGGTCGAACATGATGAAGATGCCATTCGTGCAGCAGACCATATTATTGATATTGGTCCGGGTGCCGGTGTGCATGGTGGCCATGTGATTGCAGAAGGAACTTATCAGGAACTCGCTGAAAATAAAGATTCCCTGACCGGTAAATATCTGTCTGGCAAACTGAAAATTGAAGTGCCGAAAAAACGGGTTCAGCCACCAAAACCGGAAGAACAGATCAAATTAATGGGTGCTGCCGGGCATAACCTGAAGAAAGTCGATCTGACCATTCCATTGGGAATTATGACTTGTGTCACCGGTGTTTCAGGTTCTGGTAAATCTACGTTGATTAACCGGACTCTGTTGCCACTGGCCGCGACTCAGCTAAATGGTGCAACCACGCTGACTGCCGAGAAGTTTGACTCAATTGATGGTCTGCAATTTCTGGATAAAGTGGTTGATATTGACCAGAGCCCGATTGGTCGTACGCCACGTTCGAACCCAGCAACTTATACCGGTTTGTTTACTCCAATTCGTGAACTGTTTTCACAGACTCCGGAAGCCAAAGCGCGTGGGTATACTGCTGGCCGTTTCTCATTTAACGTGAAAGGTGGACGCTGTGAAGCCTGTGAAGGTGATGGCATGATCAAGGTGGCGATGCACTTCCTGCCGGATATGTATGTGCCGTGTGATGCCTGTCATGGCAAGCGTTACAACCGTGAAACGCTGGAAGTGAACTACAAAGGCAAGAATATTTCTGATGTATTGCAGATGACTGTTGAAGATGCGATGCATTTCTTTGATGCGATTCCAGTGATTCATCGCCGTCTGGAAACCTTGCATCAGGTCGGTCTGGGTTATATTCGTCTGGGTCAGTCAGCGACGACGCTTTCTGGTGGCGAAGCACAGCGTGTCAAACTGGCACGTGAACTGGCCAAACGGGATACCGGCAAAACCCTGTATGTCCTGGATGAACCAACCACTGGTCTGCATTTCCATGATATTGCCAAGCTGCTGGACATCCTGCATGAGCTACGCAATAAAGGGAATACCATTGTGGTGATTGAACATAACCTGGATGTGATCAAGACTGCAGACTGGGTGGTAGACCTTGGGCCTGAAGGTGGTGCGGGTGGCGGTATGATTATCGCGGAAGGTACTCCTGAAGATATTGTGAAAGTTAAGGCTTCACATACAGGGAAATTCTTAAAGCCATTATTAAAGTAATTTAATCCTCCCCAACCCTCCTTTTTCAAAGGAGGGAGTGCCCTTCTTTTTAAAAGAGGGGCTTTTATTTTTGACTATGCGATTGAGCGAATATTTTCAGCCAATTGTGCCAGCGTTTGATCATCCGCCCTTTGACCATCATGTGATGAAATATATCCCTCATAAGCATTAAAATACTTATCGACCGAAGAATTAATTGGCTGCCAGTTTTCATGGATATTTTTAGTCTGATGCATTAGAAATAGCTTGGCATGCACATGATCGACGCCAAATCCCTCAAACACCATTGCTGTTCGGCCAACGTCATCAAAATAACGATCCAACTTTAGGGCTACCTGCTTGGTATATAGAACCAAGTTTGTCAGCACCTGGTCACTCAGTTCAAAGGCATAGCTGGAATAATGCTGTTTTGGAATCAATACGCTCGCGCCCAATGTATTGGGAAAGATAGTAAGAAACGCCATAAAATCATCATTTTCATCGATTAAATGACATGGCAATTCCCCTTTTACCATTTGACAGAAAATACAATTTTTACTCATTTTAAGATCCCCTAAATTTTTATATTTTTTAAAAACTTCAATGAAATTTACTTTATTTTTTAACAATATAAATTATAAAATTATGACTCTTCAGACTGTTTAGCTTAAAAAATTCAGTTAAGTGGTTTAAACCTCAGCCACCACATTACGTCCTTTGGCTTTGGCCTTAAATAACGCCTCATCGGCCTGTTCCAGTAAAGCAATCCATGACTCTGCACCAATCGCTACCCCAATACTCACCGATACATGAATATCTTCATCAGCTGAGGTCAGAATAGAATGCTCAGCGACTTCAGTCCGGATTTTATTCGCTAGCATGAAAGCATGCTGCATCTCGATATTTTCAATCAGGACCAGAAATTCGTCTCCGCCATAGCGAACCAGTAGATCCGAAGCTCGAATATTGGCTTTTAAGCGCTCTGCAACCAGTTGAATGACCTGATCACCAATAATATGCCCATATTGATCATTGACCTGTTTGAAGTGATCAATATCAATAATCATCAGGCAGGTTCGCTTAAATTGGGTCGGATGCACTTCCATAAAACGGATATATTCATCGAGCGCAAAACGGTTAGCCAGTCCGGTCAAGGAATCGGAATGGGCAATATTTTTCAGTCGAAATTCTAATGCTTCACGCTCTTGCAGCATGTGCTGCAGTTTTTGAATTGCTGTAAATAAGGATTCAGTAGGCCGGTCTATTTTTAGTTTTGATTGGGCTTGCTTCCGTTCAGACCCAGTGGACAAATCAAATAAAATTTTACGTGCCCGAATTAAAGGAATAAAGATGCGTTTACGCGCAAAAATCATGGTCAAAATTGCCGTAATCAGGGAAATTCCAGATAAGGCCACTGTCCAGATCAAATGATTCAGACCATGGCGCATTTCCTTAATAGCCACATCTTTGGTGTATTGCAGTAAATAGTTCTGCAAATCAATCACTGTTGTAAATTTATCTACAATGGCTTCAGTCAGCTGGGTTCCAGTTAAATAATAAGGACGCTGCTGGCGGCTATCTTCAATCAGTCGCTCCACAATCGGTAAACCTTGCTGGATAAATTCAGTTCCGACCCGCTGATGTAAACGAATAAATTCATCAGTTTTGTCCTGAACAGGCTGTAGCGTATCAATAATATCCCAGAGGTAGCGTACCTGATGCTGGACCTGCAAGGAACGGGTAATGTTTTGCTCTGGAATCTGGGTTCCAAATGTCACATGTGCCATGACATTTGACGCTACCCGACCCGATTGATCCCTGAGATCAGATAAAAACAGGATTTCACTCATGTAATTATCCAAACGGGCAGATGGCGTAGCAGAGGCAATGACTACTCCTTTCAGAATTTTACGACTGCTATCCCAGGCACTAAACATGGCGAGAATGGCCTGATCCATTTCCTGTGCAGTACGTTCCGGGCGAGGTATTTGAGTATAGAGATCGACCTGCTTACGCCCATATTGCAGACTAGGCTTTAACTCAGATAAAAGTTGCTGGCTGAGGTGATTAAAACCAACCTGATCAAGTGCCTGAGCCGTAATTTGCATCTGTTGATCGACTTCCTGACGGTAATCGCTTAACTCCTGCTGATGTTTGGCAAATTCCTCAACCGAGCTAGACATTACTTTGTTGGCAGGTGCCCGTTCCCGGGAGATTTTATTGGAGAGATCGGTGACCTGTTGTAAGGCATAAAGCTGCTGATAGGTTTGTTTTGATTTTAAATAATGTTGACTACTATCAATAATTAAGGGAATACAAATACACAATAAACATAAAATAATGATCGACATCGACCAGTACAGATGTTTGCTGATTTTCTCAGAGCGCAAAGTATTCATCTTGATTTTTAGTCCTTCACATGAATCAAGGACTCCCCATTTAATAGTAGATAGATTATACAAATAAACGCCTACTCATCATCAATATTTCTTCCCAATTGCTTTGATTTTCAGAAGGTTTTTCTTATGTTCTTAAAGGTTTTAACTCTTTATATTTTCAGGATTTTTCATCTGTTATCACTAAAATATAAATAGGAATGAAAATTTCATAATTTAAAATATAAGAAAATTAAAAAACTCGCTTTCTGAACTATTTACACGCGCAACAATTAGGTGCATAATGCACTGCATTAGGGCGAGTTAAATTATTCCTCAGCAGATTTTTTGATTTACCCGCAAATTTTGGCGAAAAAACCTCAATTTTATATAGAAATTGAGGTTTTTTTTTGCAACTTTATAGAACGAAGCAATTTTTAAATTGAAATAATGCACCATTAAGGTGCACTTAAGAATTATCTTTGACGGCTTTTTATACTAGTTTTTCTAATCTTCTTTTATGAACTAATCCGTAGACTGATGCTTCTAAAAAATTCAGGCAATAAAAAGCCCAACCTTGGGGAAAGTTGGGCCGATAAAAACAAAAATATGTGGAGAATCAGTCAAATTATCATGTAACAACATGAACTCTAACCTGATTTTTTTATTATCAGTCAATTTGGTAACAATGTAAAGCACATTAATTTACTAGGATTTATGACATATCACAATTTATAGACAAAACAGTGAAATACATCACATTATAACCCTGATTTTGTCGCTAAACCGATCAATTCTTTCATAAATTTGTTTTATATTATAGTTTTCACGCCTTTCTTAAATTCAGTGTAATAAACATGATTATTTTCATGATAAATAAATTGGTTTTTTGAATTAAAATCCACTATTCAACTTAATTAAACAATCAAAAAATCCTTTATTAATTCATTTTCCTGATTAGATCTAACAATTTATTTTGTATACAACATTGTTATTTAAGATTTTTTCTAAAATAACTAAATTTTCTAATTAAAAGACTATTAAACAAAATCAATACAATGATTTTGCACAAAAAAATAGCGATTTCAAATCAGATTGACTTAATAAATTGTTACAATACAATACGTTTCTGTTGTACATCTTTTGTAACAAAATGGTAAATATCATGAAAAAACTCGGTTTAGCCACTGCTTTATTATTAGCCATGACCGGTGCTCAAGCATATCAATTTGAAGTTCAAGGTCAGTCAGAGTACATCGACAACACTGCGAATGACAAAGACTTCACTGGCGCTGTTCAAGGTACTTACTACTTCAAAGATGTAGACGCTTCTAAAGGCCCTTTAGCTGAAGCTGCTTTCATCAACCAGGCATCTAATGTTTCTGCTGCTTATACATACGGCGAAAACGGACAAGAATTTGGTAATCGTACTGTACACCACACTTTTGGTGCAAAAGGTGAAGCTTACATCCCAACTAAAGTTGTTCCTGCTTATGCAAGCGCTTCTTATAGCCATACCATCACTGATAACAAAGCTGGTAACCCAACAGATGATAATGGCGACCGTTATGCATTAGAAGTAGGTGTACTTCCTATTCCTAACTTCCTGGTAGCTGTAGGTTACACAAGCGTTGCAGACCAAACTTCTTATGACGCTTTCAACATGTTCAACAACGGCGTTGTTAAAGCTGCTATTGAGTCTCAAACAATCGCTGGAGACCAAGATGCTATCACTGCACGTACTAAATATGTAGGCGCAATTGACGGCACTAACATGTCACTTGGCTTCGAAAGCGGCTTGGTTTATGGTGAAGACACTGCTTACAACCTGGGTACTACTTTGTACATCAACCCTAAATTAAGCGTTGGTGCATCTTATATGGAATCTAGCTACGCTAACTCTCCAGACAAAGCTTGGGGCGCAAACGTAAACTACTTCATCACTCC
>NZ_DFDO01000165.1:0-2780 GCF_002367915.1 Acinetobacter sp. UBA3025 | reverse complement strand
GGCTTAAATGCTAAATTCCGTTTCTAATTTCTGAATTAGTGACTGAGTAAAAAAAGGACGCATCAGCGTCCTTTTTTATTGGATCAAATATCTATTCCGGAGAACGGACCAGACTTAAAAAATGCAGATGACGTTCATATTGGTCAATGATGTCCTGGATCAAATCTTCCTGAGTCCATTCCATCACATCATAATTTTGCCCCCCTTCCCTTAAAAAGACTTCTGCCTGATAAGATTGCGGAGAATCTGCATCCGGCATAAAGCTCGGTGCTAAAGTCTGGGTAGCAATGACCTGATAAATAAAGTTCATTTCATTCTGATGATCGACACGTAACTCGATCCCATCTTCCAGTTTAAAGATTTTCACCTGGATGTGACGACGTTTCAGTTCAGCCTGAAAACTGTTAAAGGCTTTACTGACCATCGTATCAATATAATCACGTACTTCATTATGCGTATGCGGATAATGCATAATTAAACCGAGTCGCTGTTGCCAGCTACGCGGGTTCTGAATGGCCCGTGGGGTAATACGCGCAGCTTGTAGCGCATGCATTTTCGTTACATCCAGATGCAGGGCCTTAATCAGTCCCCAGCAAATTAGCAGCATAATGAATGTGAACGGTAAAGCACTCATAATCGTAGCCGACTGCAGGGCTTCCAGCCCGCCCGCCAGTAACAGAATGATGGCCAATAAAGCCATTAACACAGTCCAGAACAGACGCTGCCAGGTCGGTGAATTCTCGGTTTTAGCAGTAAGATAATCCGTGACTAATGATCCTGAATCTGCTGAAGTGACAAAGAACAGGATAACCAATACCGTAGCAATAATACTGGTGACTGAATTAAATGGCAGATTGCCTAAAAACTCGAACAGCGCTACAGAGGAGTCACGTTGTACTGCTTCAAGCAGATTAGTATTGGCTTCATGCATGATACTGAATAATGCAGCATTGCCCATAAAGCCCATCCAGATTAAGGTAAATCCGGTAGGAATCAGTAGAACCCCAACAATAAACTCGCGGATACTGCGGCCTTCGGATACTCGGGCAATAAACATCCCGACAAATGGCGACCAGGAAATCCACCAAGCCCAATACATAATGGTCCAGCCACCAATCCAGCCACTAGGCTGATAGGCATACAGATTAAAGGTCATACTGAACAGGTTTGCAACATACTGGCCAGAGTTTTGAATGGTGGTCTGCAGAAGATAGATGCTTGGACCGGTAACAAAAACAAAGATGAGTAGCAGTAAGGCAAGCAGCAGATTCAGTTCAGCTAGGCGTTTGATGCCCTTATCCAAACCAAAAAATACGGACATTGATGCCATTACAGTGACGGCAATAATCAAAATGACCTGAGTACTGGGGGTCTGCTCAACTCCAAATAGGTAATTCAGACCCGAATTAATCTGAGTCACCCCAAAACCTAAAGTTGTCGCAACCCCAAATACTGTCCCTAAGGTGGCAAAAGTATCTACCCCGTCTCCGATCGGGCCATGAATCCGGTTACCGATCAATGGATATAAGGCAGAGCGAACTTTTAAAGGCAGGTTATGTCGATACGCAAAATAGGCCAATGACAGACCCACAATGGTGTAAATCGCCCAGGCATGCAGGCCCCAGTGGAAGAAGGTCACGCGAATAGCCTGCTGTGCGGCCAGTACAGTTTCCGGGTCACCAGCAGGCGGTGTGACATAGTGCATAACCGGTTCGGCAACACCGAAAAACATCAGGCCAATTCCCATACCTGCGGTAAACAGCATGGCAAACCAGGATGCCTGGCTGTATTTTGGCTGACTATGGTCGGGCCCAAGTTTAATTTTCCCCATATCGGACAGGGCAATATAAATCAGGACAATCAGGAAGATCGCCACGGAGAGGACATAAAACCAGCTAAATGAAGTGGTAATCCACGCATTCATTTGCTTGGTCAACAGGTCGAATGAATCAGGTGCCAGTATTACCAGTCCCAAAAAAATGGCGATAATCACCACTGTACTAATAAAGACATTCGGATTGATATTGGCAAACCAAGATGAAGGTTTGGAAGGCATAGATCCCCCATTTTTTTAATAGATTGAATGCCGGGAGGCTTGAATCATTATTGATAAGTAAAAACATTCTGATCGAGAGAATTACGATCAAAGATACGTTTTGGACCTTAAGATTTTAAAATATTCAGGAAAATAAAGCCGTTAAGTTACTGTAACCAAGCTATGCAGCTCTGTACGTTCTATTCCTCAGGCTTTCTATGCTTATGTTGTATATGAGTCTGTTTAGGAAGATGGGAAATATACTGTAAGGCAATCAGACGGGAAACAATCAAGGCCAGATACATTACCCCGACAAACATTTGGATAATGGCAAGCATCCGTGCGACCGGACTGACCGGCATCACATCAGATAATCCTGTAGCAGACTGCACACTAAAGCTCAGAAAGAGCAGATCCAGCCACGGCTGATAAGCTTTTAGATCTGGGTCCGAAAAGCTGTAAGGTACCCATAACTGGCAAATGCTATAGAGAAAAGCAAAGCCCCAAGCCAGCAATGTGAAAACTGCTCCCGCTGCAAACAACTCATCCTTGGTCAGGTAACGGTCATGAAACATATAACGTAATAATCCATACGCTGCGCTGAAATAGGCACTGGCTTCAAACAGATGCGCGACGATCATGATCCAGGTATAGCGCAGCCCCAAGACAATCAGCGACGAAAAGAAAATGGCCCCTGCGACAAAGATGAGTCCCAGAATGGTAAACATCGGAGTCTGACGAATTA
>NZ_DFDO01000202.1:0-13175 GCF_002367915.1 Acinetobacter sp. UBA3025 | reverse complement strand
AACGTGTGGCTTATTACGTTCAAACTTAGCCTTAGCCATGTTAATCTTCCTCGTTTACGTCGAACACAATTCTGAGTAAAACCCAGCTCCGACATATCGTTTAAAAAAAATCAAACACCAAATACTTGAAAAGCAGACTAAATAGCCTGCTTTTGAAATATTTTTGCAACCACGTTGCCAAACTGTAATCTGGAGCTCTTATCGAGATTTGAACTCGAGACCTCTCCCTTACCAAGGGAGTGCTCTACCACTGAGCTATAAGAGCAAATATTAGCACTTCAAACAATGGAGCGGGAGACGAGGATCGAACTCGCGACATGCAGCTTGGAAGGCTGCCGCTCTACCAACTGAGCTACTCCCGCACGATGTTGGTACTTACCACTTTGAAGTCTTAAAATTGGTGGTGAGGGAAGGATTCGAACCTTCGAAACTTTCGTAGCGGAGTTACAGTCCGCCCCCTTTGACCGCTCGGGAACCTCACCATTTTTACACTTACATCAGTGTCGTTCTTTACTTCGCGCTCCAAACTCTCTAAGATGGTGCCGGCACACGGATTCGAACTGTGGACCTACTGATTACAAGTCAGTTGCTCTACCAACTGAGCTATGCCGGCGTTTCTTAGTGTTTCGTACGTTTCGTATCGGAACGGTGTGCAGTTTAGCAAAACTCAGAATCCATGCAAGTGTTTTTTTCAAAAAAAACGCCAAAAACTCACAAAATCAATCCGTTTGATGATAATTCAACCGCTTTGATCACTGCGCGAGCTTTTATTTGGGTTTCATTCCATTCTGACTCAGGATTTGAGTCCGCAACCAGCCCTGCTCCGGCCTGAACATAGACCTTATTTTCACGAATCACGCAGGTACGAATCGCGATCGACATGTCCATTTCGCCATGCCAGCCTAAATAACCAACAGCGCCGCCAAAAATTCCGCGTTTCACTGGCTCAACTTCGTCAATAATTTCCATAGCACGGATTTTTGGTGCACCAGAAAGTGTTCCAGCCGGGAAAGTTGCCTTAAAAACATCCAGCGCATCCACATCATCCCGCACTTCACCTTGTACATTCGACACAATGTGCATCACATGCGAGTAACGTTCGATCACCATTTGATCAGTGACTTGCACTTTACCGATTTTGGATACTCGACCGACATCATTTCGGCCTAAGTCAATCAGCATTAAGTGCTCGGCAATTTCTTTTTCATCAGACAGTAAATCTTTTTCCAGTGCCAGATCTTCTTCCTTGGTCTTGCCACGTGGACGCGTACCCGCCAGTGGACGAACAGTCGCAATGCCATTTTCCAGACGTGACAGAATTTCAGGTGAAGAGCCGACAATATGGAACGGCGTATTGTCTTCTAGGGTCTGCCCTTGCACGAGGAACAGGTAAGGTGATGGATTAAGATGACGTAATGCGCGATAGACCTGTAAAGGCTCACCATCGAAATCAGAAACCATACGATGACCCGGCACGACCTGCATCACATCTCCGGCACGAATGTACTCTTTTACCTTTTCAATAGAGGCAATAAAGTTGTCATGTCCAGTTAAAGACTCAAAGTGCGGTGCTGTATGTTTTTCTGCTTTCAGGCTCACTGGTGTTGCCAGAATATTTTCCAGCTCATCCAGCTGCTGCTGCGCTTTCTCATAAGCTGCCTGATCCGCTGCATCGGCATGGACAATCAGGAACAGGGTATCTTTCAGATTATCGAATACGATGACGGTTTTGGACAGCATCATCCAGATATCTGGCAAGCCTACCGGATCAGCTTCAGGCACATTTTTTAGCTTAGGTTCGATATAACGTACTGAGTCATAACCAAAGTAACCGACAAGACCACCGGTAAAGCTTGGTAAGGCTGGAAGTTCTGCCTGGGTCGGTACTTTAAACTGTGCCTGAAAGTCACGGATATACTGGAATGGATCGGCACAGTGCTGTTTTTCAATAGAGCCATCTGGATGATGAACAGTCAGTTCACCCGCATTACAGGAGAATACAGTCGATTCACCTAGGCCGATAATTGAATAGCGCGCCCAGTTTTCTCCCCCTTCCACAGATTCGAACAGATAAGCCTGTTGGTGCTGTTTTAGACGGGCAAAGATAGATAAAGGAGTATCGGTATCAGCCAGACGCTGACGGTATACTGGAATCAGGTTGTAGCCTTGAGATGCAAGTTGCTGGAATTGAGCTGAAGTTGTCATTCGGTTTTTCTCTTTAAATTAGGGTTACTCAGTATGGAAATGGAATTGGACTGAGCGACGCCATCGAAAAACCTTACAACTATTCATCTTATTTCCTTCGCACCCTATTTAAGCAAGCAACTCACGTAGATCATCGACAATTTCTTGAGGATCACAGTCTGCTATATTTTCACCATGATTATAGCCATAGCTGACTACAATACAATCTATACCCGCACGGCGCGCAGCTTCGATGTCATTGACTGAGTCCCCGATCATCAGTACTTGCTCTTTGGTCACGCCATAATGCTCCACACAATGCAACAACTGACGCGGATCTGGCTTACGCTCGGCAAAGCGATCACCACCAATGGTGTCATCAAAGTATTTCGCCATTTCCAGAATATCCAGAATACTGCGTGCCGGTTCTTCTGGTTTATTGGTCACACAGATCAGTTTTTTGTCGTTAGTCTTACCCCATTCCAGAAACTCGATAATTCCTTCAAATGGCTTGGTATCCACACAAGGATCGGCATTATAAATTTCCAGGAATGTCGTAAGTAATTCCTGATGTTGGGCAGGTAATACCTCACCCACCAGATGCTGGAGTACGCTTTCACAGAACTTGGACGTTCCTTTACCAATCCAGACCCGTACCTGCTCCTCAGTGACCAGGGGTAGCTGCAAGACATTCAGGCTCATATTCATTGCCCGATACAAATCATGAGCTGAATCCACCAAGGTGCCATCCAGATCGAATAAAATCAGCTTACGTTGTTCCAGTTGTGCAATTGACATCCTGACCCTCATTTTCTTTATTTGCAGCTATAAAAAAGGCATGCGTGATGCATGCCTCGATTGTAACCAATCATGGACTTATTTAAACAACACCCAGGCGATAATCGCCAAAATAATCAGAACGATTAGTGAAATCAGTCCAATAGATGCATTTTTCTGTGCTTCTTTTTCCTGCTCTACACGAGAAACAGGCTGTTCCACCGGAATTGGTGCGGGTTCTGGCTTAACCGAGCTCAGGTCTACACCCTCAGCAATTGGTGCAGGTTTTGGAATACCGACATTGGTCGGCATACCATCACGAGTCAAGTTGACTGAAGCATCACGCTCTCTCAATTCTGGAATACCCTGATCATTCATCTGCTGGGCAGGGGTTTTCTCAACCGTTTCGATTTCTTCAACCACTTGCCCTGCTGTTTCTTCAATTTCTGGCGCCACTTCAACAGGCGCTACAGGTTCAAGAACCAGAAATTTCAAGCTGGCAAACTGGACCACATCATCCTGCTTTAACTGCGTTTCCTGCTCAATACGTAAATCATTCACAAAAGTGCCATTAGATGAGCCTAGATCCTGTACCCACAGTGCATCGTCTTTTAGCAGAAAAGCAGCATGCTTACGCGAGATTTCCGCAGCCTGCAGCACAATATCAGCCGCCTGGTGACGCCCCACCAGCATGTCACGGTCAATCGCTATTTCCTGTCCGGTCAAATCATCGGTAATTGCCTGTATTTTCCAAGTCATGAAATCTACTTCTCTATTCTCTTTGACATTATCATAACATGCTGTATGCAAATGCGAATGGTCTAGCTTTTGGGTCTAAGTGTGGTTGTTGTAACGGTATTTCTACTTTTTTCAACCTGCTGGACGGGCTGCACCACTTGTCGCTGAATCCCTGGCTCAATTGCCACCGGTGTAGCAACTGCTACGGCTGATCGCATTGATGCTGGCGCACTCGGAACATTCTGGTAGGACGAATTCGTCAGTGGTGTCTTAGAAACTGGAATACGCTGCTGATACACATCTTCAACACTTTCCGGCAACTTGGCAAAATTACCGTCTGAATCGAGTGCCAATTGCAGGCTGTACAGCTGACCATAACGTTGCTGAGTCAGTTTACGTACTTCATTTCTATCCCCCACAATCGTTGGGTGGATAAAGATCAACAGGTTTCGTTTCTGATTAGATTTACCTTCTGAGCGGAACAAACGTCCCACCCCTGGAATTGCCCCTAGACCGGGTACTGCCTGACGTCCATAACTGGTATTGTCCGAAATCAAGCCACCTAATACGATCGTTTGTCCATGTTCTGCCAGAATCGAGGTTTTGATCGCACGTTTGCTGGTGACCAGATCTTGTGCTTGGCCTTTATTGGCTTTTACATCTGAGACTTCCTGTTCAACTTCCAGACGTACAGTACCATCTTCACCAATGTGCGGTACGACTTTTAAGGTTACACCGACATCTTTACGCTCAATAGTGGTATAAGGATTAGCAACACCTGCGGCTCCCGTAGAAACTGAACCGGTCACAAAGGGTACGTTTTCACCGACAACGATGTAAGCCTCTTCATTGTCCATGGTCACAATGGATGGTGTAGACAACAGATTAGACTTGGTGGTTTCTTTTAATGCCTGAATCATCGCGCCGTATAAACGGCGTGAACCATCACTACCTTCACGATAATCACCGATTACCAGTGAACTGCCTGCACCTACAGTACTTGCCGCACCTGCACTACGGCCAGTCAGATAACCCGCTGCAATATTTTTCAGGCTGGTGCCAAAATTATCAAAATTGATCAGACCAATTCCGCTGCTGATATCACCCAAAGCCCATTGCACACCCAGCTGATCTGCATCTGTCCCTTCTACTTCAATAATTGCAGCTTCAATCAAAACCTGTTGACGGCGTACATCTAACTGATCAATGGCAGATTCGATTTCACGCATCAGTTGCGGGTCTGCTTTAACCACCAGAGAATTCTGCGTGGTATCCGCAATAATACTAACGCCATTGGCATTAAAGCTGCTGATCCCGCCCTGCTCGGTTTTCATGCCAGTATTTAGCTGTATATTGGATGCACCTAAGCTGTTTGAGCTAGTGGTATTATTGTTATTCAGGTTATTAGTCGAATTATATGAAGACGAACTAGAAGAAGAATTATCCAAACCCGTATTGACTGCCTGCCCTGTCACTAATCCCTGCAAAATTTCCGAAAGATTCTTGGCACTGGCATATTTCAAACGAAAGACTTTTAAACCACCCAGACGGTCTGCTGCAGGTACATCCAGCGTTTCGATAATCTGACGAATTCGCTTGCGTGTTGCCGGATCACCCTTAATCAAAATCCGGTTGGTACGCACATCTGCCATGACCCGCACCCGCGAACCACGCAGATCTTTAGCTGCACCTGTCGCTGCCATAGAGTCAATCAGCTCGATCATTTCTTCGGCCTGACTGGATTGCAGGCTAATGGCTTCAATATCATTCTGACCCGTGCCATCCAGATTACGGATGATGGTTTCCAGCTGATAGATATTGGTCGCCCGGTCCGACACAATCAGTGCATTGGTACCCGGAACAGCAGCCAAATGCGCAAACTGTGGCATCAACGGGCGCAGGGCTGGAATCAGGTCATTCGGATTGGTATTTTCCAGCCAGATCACGCGAGTGACAATCTGGTCACCGGTCGCACGATGACGTGCATCATAGGGAATCCCGGAGCTTTTGACATTACTATCTGGAACCAGCTTGATGGTATTTCCTGAAGGGATGGCCACTACACCATTGACATTCAAGACCCCTAAAAACAGGTCATAAACTTCATTTTTATTCAGTGGTTTGTTGGAAATGACCGTGACATTGC
Organism: Acinetobacter sp. UBA3025; assembly: GCF_002367915.1. Classification (NCBI taxonomy): domain Bacteria; kingdom Pseudomonadati; phylum Pseudomonadota; class Gammaproteobacteria; order Moraxellales; family Moraxellaceae; genus Acinetobacter; species Acinetobacter sp. UBA3025. The sequence continues at coordinate 7,330 of NZ_DFDO01000202.1, read as the reverse complement.
CTCGAACCCGGGGATCTATCGCAAAATTTTTACCGGTAATATCCGCCACTTCATTAATGAATGCGGTTAAGTCTGCATCCCGGAGATTGATTTTCCAGGTTTGCGCATAACTTGCCGTACTGACCATAGCAACCAATGGTGCGGCCACACAGAATGCCCATGCTGATCGATTATTATTAAATAAAGCCATAAACTTTTGTGTTTCCTAACCCTATGCGTGATGACACATCACTTCAAATCCTGTTGTATGGTCATCACCTGATCACCACGTTTTATTTCAAGTTTGACCTGACCTTCACGTCGAGCCTGTTCCAGTAACTGTGCTTCGGTTTGTCCCTGCGACAGGGTCTGACCATTCAAAGACAAAATTCGGTCTCCCGGTCTTAATCCCAAGCGATTACGCAGTGCAGCCGGTGTCCGTGAAGTCACTTCATAACCACCCTCTGCTGCACTTACCCCCATATTCTGTAAGTACTGGTCCTTATTTTCCTGCATCTGCTGGATAGCCCGATTGATTTCACTCTGCGGTGAAGGTTGCTCAGGCATACCACTTTCCGTATGCATCGGAGGCATCGGATTTGAAGATGCTGAGGTATCCGGCACGATTGGCTGGTTTAAACCATTTTTCAACCCTTTAAACAGGATTTCTTGGGTCGCACCGCTTGATTTACGCAAAATCACCCGGTTCCAATACACTTCAGCCAGCGTAAAACCGCTATTCCCCAATACTTCTCCGACCCGATAACGGTCAGACTGGTCATTAATTTTCAAGACTGCTGAAGAGTTATAGCTTGGGCTCGCCACCACAACTCCCTGCAAGACAATATTGGCAGTTTCAGCAGTGTTCGCTGCGTAAGTATTTTCCTGAAATAGTGAAAAGGCACTTATATTTGGCACTTGAGCCTGTTGTGACCCTAGTTCTACCTGATCAATCTGCATCGCTTGTGGCGGAGCCACCAGAAGCCAGAATAAGGCGGCCAATTTCCAGCATAAATACAGAATTAACAGGAATAATAAAATCGGAGTAACACGCTCTGTCTGCTTCAAATCAATATTTTTAAAATAATCGAGTGGGCTTGCCATCAGTTGAAGCCCCCCATTAAAGGCTGACGGGTACTAATCACGTAAGTATCCAGTCCAGCTTTACCCGTATAAGAAGGAGCATTCAATAGAAAACGCTGTGTCAGCTGAATATCCAGCATCAAGCTTGGATCCAGTTTAATATTCAACATACGTTGATCACGATTATCACGTACGTCCAGCAGCAGCTGTCCATTCTCATCAGATAACTGACCACTCAGAACCGGTACATTCATACGCTCCTGACGCTGGGCAAATGTATAAATCAGCTCACCACCGCTCCACTGCATCTGGCCATCTACATGGCTAAAGCCTTGCTCTTTTTTATATTTAAAATCGAGTTCTTTAAACTGAATCGGGTTGGTAGGCCATTGCCAGTCAGCAATCTTCTTTAAAGTTTCAGGTGCAAGCTGTCCCTCAAGATTTTTGACGGTTAAAGTTTTATTCAGACCATAGCCCATCACACCCGAAAACTGGGTATTACCGCTATGCAGATCAATATTTGCCCCTAATCTCAGCAACAACAGGTCCAAAGGACGAACCTGCCAGTTCAGACTTCCCCGAAGATTACCTTTTTTCCAGTCCGCACTTCCCTGCCAGATATTCCCGCTTACATTATGTAAGACCTGATTATTTTTATAAAATTTTGAAATTAACCAAGCTGCAGGAACTTGCAGAATCACAAAGACAAGAAAGGCTAGAATTGCAAATATCAACCATTTTAATGTTTTCGGCTTATTGCTCATCCCGCCACGACCAACCTATCCAATCGAAACCCCTAAATTTATAGTCTTGTCATTTTATAATCACATTATGCACACTTTTTCTCTGACGCCAATTCATAGGCATAAAAAAACCAAGCAGGATGTGCTTGGCTGATCAATCACCGGCCGTATGCATACCAGCCTGATGATGAATATTGAGGAAAAAGGATTAGATCACAAAATCTTCCAGTTTTGCGCCTTTCTCTAATTCAGCAACTAACCAGCGTGGCTGTTTACCGCGACCAGTCCAGGTGTCTTCCGGATTGCTTTTACTGCGATAACGTGGCTCTACAGACTTACGTGCAGTTTTTTTACGTTTAGAAGCACCAAACTCAAGAAGCTGTTCAATCGTTAAGCCTACTTTGTCGGCAATATCCAATACCTGATGATAAGCATCTTCAATTTCCTGATCTTTTTTCAAAGCAATTAAAGACTCAGCTTCTGCTTGTAAACGTTTTAACTCTTCAACTGATAAATTTGTAATATCTGGCATCATGTTCTCCAATAAATAGCATTATTTCTTTTAATAAATAACGAACCCATCATATTTATATTAAGTGTAATATTCAATATAAAATTTTAAATGTATAACAATAAACTTAAGGGCCATTACAAAATTAATCATTAAATTAGAGATAAAAACTCTATATTAAATTTCATGTTGTACAGTTAATTCCAGCGATTTTATTTTTTCCCGAATATGTTCAGGTATTTCAGTTTTCTGCATATTTTTATTTAAGCATACAATTACTGCTTCTGAAGTGGCCACGATACTTTGCTGCTGTTCACTCCATAATAAATAATGCATTCTGACTGCACTATTCCGAATTTCATCAATTCGTGCCGCCACTTTTAATTGATCTGGATAAACTACAGGTTTTAAATAACGGCATTGATTTGAAGCCACTACTGTTAAAATATCTTCATCAAAAATATTTAATTTACCCAAATAAGCCAAACGGGCACTTTCTATATAACGGTAATACATCGCATTATTAACATGCCCAAACGCATCCATGTCTCCCCATGCAACAGTTTGCGAATAAATCACCGGATATTGTTGTAATTCTGACATTATTTCCTCAAATTCTGATTTCGATAAAATTAACATTCGATTCAAATACGGCATTTAACTGCTGTATTAAATCATCTCTTCCCTGCAATACAGATTTAATTCTCAAATAGCTCATGCGGATGTCATCTGGATAGAGATCCAGCAATTGCTGAGCTTCTTCTACCCGGCCAGTCGCCTGTAGAATATGCCATTTGGCAAAACTTAATATTGGCAGTGCAGTATATTTTGCATCCCAAGCTGAGATCTGCTGCTCAATATCTGCATAATCTGGAAACTGCTTTAATAACTGCTGCTGGAACCATAAATAAAATACATCCTGATTAAATTGGAGTTCCAGTAAATGTCTAGCAAGGCTTTCATGCTCAACACTCATTTCCGGCATTCTAAATAACAGTTTCAACCATAATAGCTTGACTTCATAGTCACGGTTAAATATGTCCTGTTTTAAATCCAGATAACGTTGTTTTAAATATTCCAAATCGTCTTCAGTAGCCTGGTCATAAGCTATTAATAATTGCTGCAGCCATATTTTTTTTACTTCTTGGTCTAAATGTCCATATTTGGTTGAACGTAAATATAACCAGGGAAACTGTAAGGCGAATTGCCCCCATAAAGCATTTAAACGCTGCTCATAAGCGGTTTTGACCCGTCTTAACCAGGGAGATAACTCATGCTGATTTAAAAATTCTAGGTGAGTTAATGCCTGCTGACCATCCTGCTGCGATAAATAGATTTCAATCCGCTGTAATTCTGCCAGTTCAAATGCCATGGGATTGGACTGATTTAAACTACTTAATGCTTCGCTATATTGTTGCTGTCCCCAGGATAATCGGGCATCAATAATATACTTGAGCAATCCCGACTGATTAAAAGACTGCTGGATAAAATCCCGTTGATCTTGTGCAGCATTTAATAACCAAACTACGGCTAACTGCTCATAAGGATGCAAGCGGGCAAAGCTGAATACCGTTTCATGTTTACGCTGTTTAAAGCTGAGATAACGCTTGGTCGCATACCACAGCATATGCATCAGAAAGCTGATTACGATAAGCAAGCCCACCAGGAACCAGAAAGTGGTCTGGATTTGTAGTCCGCGCCAATACAGATAGACATAGCCCGCACCATAACCATAGCTTAGTACGCTCAAGATCGCTAAGCCCAGCAAACCAACCAGTAAATAAGCAAGTAAAATCTGTTTCATAAGCAATTAACCGATCAGGGTACGCGTATTGAGCTGAGGAGTAGGCGTCTGAGGTGCTATTTTAATTTGCTTCAGTCGCTGAATCCATTGTTTGCTTTGCGCATCCGGAAGTTGAGCCAATACCTCGATCACACTTTTCAGGGCTTGCTGGAAAGCTACCTGCTGTCCTTGCTGCACACTATTTTCTGCAATCAGTAAACGCAGCTGAGCTTCTTTTAAGACCAGATTACGCTGCATTAAGACTGCACTCGGTTTCTCGACTGATTCAATCTGAATCCAGCGCTGCCAAAATGAGCTTTGGGCTGTAGCGCGGTGCTGATGCTGCACCTGGATTTCCTTTTCCATCTCAATATCAATCTGTTGCAGTAATTCTTTTAATTTATTCTGTTGTACTAAACGATTGTTGATGAACTGCTTAAGGACTTCCCGATCCTTGTCAATCGCCTGATTCAGGCTACCCAGAAGAGCAGGTGCCAGTTCTAGATGTTCAAGCTGATTGGATAATTGATTCAACTTTTCCATAGCCATTGCATATTGTTGCTGCTGCAAGGCAAACTCAACCAGATCCAGATATTGCTCGACCAAAGGCAGATCATCCTGCAAATCAGCCCTAGGAGTATCCTGAACTGTCCCCTTGTTCGGTGTTTCAGGGCTTAACGCTTGGCCCGTAGCAACTTGACGTTTTAAGGCCACCATCTGATCATTCAGATTGGCATTCTGCTGTTGCAGTTGCTTCAAATTCTGGGTCAATTCAGTCTGTGCTGAATTTAAGCCAAACAGGTCATAGCTCAGCTTGGCAATCCACGCCAAGCTCAAGATGAAAAAAACAATAAATAATTTTTTCATGCGTTTCCTAGTACATCAGTAGCTGCTGCAAAATCGTCGATCCGCTTAAGTCGTTTAACTGAGCGAATTGAAAACCAGCCTGATGTTGCTGTTGATATTCCCCAAGCATGGCAGCCAAACGCGGCCCCAAAACCAAATACAATGCCCGATTAATGAGATGCGGATACGGCTGCATCAAGGCTAGCCAGTTAAGCCAGCTCGCTTCACTGCTGACCAAGACTGCATAACGGGGATTAGCTTCAAGGCTCGTCAAATGTTTAGCTAATATCTCGGAAGCAACTGGCGGACACTGACGATCATATAAAATGAAATTCAATATATGAATTTGCTGATCCTTTAAATGCTGCATCATAAATTGACGCCCACCTTCACCTCGCCAAAAGGCGATAGTTGATCCGGTAGCTAACTGCTGTAGCACAGGCAATTGCAGCATCCCTTCCGAAGTCTCCACATCAGGCACATAACTCTGGATACCGTAGCTTGCTAAAGCCTGCTCGGTAGCTTTACCTACAGCGACCCACTGGACACTTCCAAGATCATTCAATGATAGACCCGCTTGCTGCAAATATTGCATGCCAATCTGGGCAGCAGTCGGACTCACTACGACAATCAGTATTGCTTGGGATAGCTGCCTAAATAAACTGGCCAGCTCATCCGTATAAGGCTGCTGTACCAGTTCTAGCAAGGGCAACTCTATCACCGGAATCTGCGCTGTCTGTAGGGCTTGCGTTAAATTTGCAGCACGATCACTCGGACGAGTATTAATGAACAACATTATTTTGAATAAAGCGCTTTTAGCAACTCGCCTGCACCCTGATCTAACAGATCCTTGGCCAGCTGCACGCCCAATTGTTCTGCATCTGCCATGGTTCCGCTTTGCTGTGCGCGTAGCAAAGTTGCGCCATCTACGCTACCGACTCGGCCTTCAATCGAAATGACACCTTCGTTTAAAGTGGCATAGCCCGCAATTGGCACCTGACAGCCACCTTCCAAATAGGCATTAAAGGCACGTTCGGCACGGACACAGGCATCAGTTTCTGCATGTAATAGAGGCTGGATTAAATCTAATACCGCTTGATCTCCACTCCGGCATTCCAGGCCCAATGCACCCTGTCCTACTGCGGGTAAACTTACTTCAGGCACAATACTATGACGAATACGATCTGCAAGGCCCAAGCGTTTTAAACCGGCACTGGCCAGGATGATTGCATCGTACTGACCTGCATCCAGTTTGGATAAGCGTGTACCGACATTACCGCGTAAATCGATAATCTCAAGGTCCGGACGCTGTTTTAAAATCTGGGTTTTACGGCGCAAGCTCGAAGTTCCAACTTTGGCACCTTGAGGCAATTCGTCAAAACTGGCATAAGTATTTGAGACGAAAGCATCCAGTGGATCTTCACGTTCACAGATGACTGCCAAAGATAAGCCTTCAGGCAAAGCCATTGGGACATCTTTCATTGAATGGACTGCCAGATCGGCACGACCATCTAGTAAGGCTGCTTCTAATTCTTTTACAAATAAGCCCTTACCACCAATTTTTGCCAATGGCGTATCGAGAATTTTATCGCCCTGTGTAACAAAAGTGACTAATTCGACCTGAAGTCCAGCATGCAGGTCCTGTAAGCGTGCACGGATATGTTCCGCCTGCCAGAGCGCAAGTGGACTTTGTCGAGTAGCAATTTTTAGGGTCTTCATAAATTTCAATAAACAGTCAATGAGAACAATAGTCTAAACTTAACCTGCTCACTTGAAAATGCAAGCGAATTTATGCAAGTTTCAATGCTGGTCCAGACGAACTCATTGATCCGTTTAGAGTTTCTGAATCCGTTCCCGCAAGAATGGCAAATGACGCCGACTGACCGCCAGACGCTCTTCCAGTTCACGACAACGCACCTGATACTGGCCGGAACTCACCACTTCCAAGCCTTCCAGATAGTGAACCGAAACCAGTGCATTACGGTGAATCCTGATGAACTGATGTCCAAACTCCTGTTCCAACTCCTTCAGGGTTTCATCAATCAGGACACTGCCGTTTTTATGGCGTACGGTCACATATTTTTGATCCGCCAGAAAATAATAGATATTTTCAACTGGCACCAATTCGACCCCGCGATAGGTCTTTGCCGCAATTTGATGGCGGCTGATATTGATTTCTTCCATATTTTCTTTTTGTTTTAGTTGGCTCATTTGAGCTTGGGTAAGTTTAATTAAATGCTCTAAAACCTGTGCCAATTCCTGTTGCATCACCGGTTTAAGCAGGTAGCCATCTGCATTAGACTTGAATGCATCCAGCGCGTGTTGGTCATAGGCCGTACAAAAGACAATAGCCGGCATCGGGTCGAGCTGACGCAAATGCTGCGC
>NZ_DFDO01000312.1:0-9692 GCF_002367915.1 Acinetobacter sp. UBA3025 | reverse complement strand
CGTCAACCAGGTGGCGCTGTGTCGTACTTCTTATGGTCCTTATGCACGTGCCATGGTGCGTATCTGTAAAGAAGAAAGTTTCCATCAGCGTCAAGGTTTTGAAGCCATGATGCAACTGGCAGAAGGTACACCAGAACAGAAACAGATGGCACAGGATGCAGTGAATCGTTTCTGGTGGCCGGCATTAATGATGTTTGGTCCAAGTGATGACAATTCTCCAAACAGTGCGCAAAGCATGCAGTGGAAAATCAAATTATTCAGTAATGATGCATTGCGTCAGAAATTTGTCGATAACACTGTGCCGCAAGTATTGCAGCTTGGCCTAACTGTACCGGACCCAGACCTGAAGTTTAATGAAGAAACAGGCCACTATGAATTTGGCGAAGTGAACTGGGATGAGTTCTTTGATGTACTGGCAGGCAAAGGTCCATGCAACCATGAACGTATCGAAGCACGCCGCAAGGCTTGGGAAGAGGGCAAATGGGTGCGTGATTCGGCAGCAGTTTATGCTAGCAAGCAACAGCAGCAGTCAGACAATAGAAAAATCGCCTAAGGCAACGGAATAGCACAAGGATATGCAAATGAACAAAAATAACTGGTCTTTATACGAAGTATTTATTCGCAGCAAACAAGGCCTGAGCCACCGCCATGTCGGCAGCCTGCGAGCCCCTGATGATGAAATTGCCCTGCAAAATGCCCGCGATGTCTATACCCGCCGCAATGAAGGGATAAGTATCTGGGTCGTGAAATCTGAACTAATTACCTCATCTCAACCAGATGAAAAATCGGAGTTTTTTGATCCTTCATTGAACAAGGTCTACCGTCATCCGACCTTCTATCACATTCCAGATGGCATCGAACACATGTAAGGTGGAGGAAAGAGCAATGACGAATCAGGTATTGGCACAATTTTTACTGCATGTTGGCGACAGCCAGCTCATCCTTTCACACCGTCTGGCAGAGTGGTGCGGTCACGCACCGGAGCTAGAGCTGGATATTGCATTGGCAAATATCGGTTTGGACCTGCTGGGTCAGGCACGTACCGCGTTGAGTCTAGCCGGTGAAATTGAAGGGCAAGGTCGTGATGAAGATAAACTGGCCTATTTCCGTACCGAGCGTGAATACCGTAACTTACTGCTATGCGAACAGCCAAATAATGACTTCGGTCAAACTATCGTACGTCAGTGGTTGATGGATCATTACCATGCTTTGCTGTTTGCAGCCCTGAGCAATAGCAGGAATGAAGAGATTTCCTCATTCGCCATCAAGTCGCTGAAAGAAGTGAAATACCATTTGCGTTTTTCAACCTCATGGATGGAACGCCTGAGCTTAGGTACTGCAGAAGCACATGAAAAAATCCAGAATGGTCTGAACCAGCTATGGCGTTTTACTGAAGAGCTGTTCAGCCTGACTGTAGATGAACGTCAGCTGGTCGATGCTCACCTGATTCCTGATCTAGAGCTGCTGAAACCGAAATGGCTGGAAACAATATCTGCCGAGCTGCAACGTTTTGAACTGAGCCTACCAGAAAGCGGTGCTTATCGTAGCGGTGCCAAGCAGGGACTGCATACCGAACATCTGGGTTATGTACTGGCGGAACTGCAATATATGCAGCGCAGCTATCCAGGCATGAACTGGTAAATCCAGCACATCACAGGGAGTGAGTGGCATGAACTTGATTAGACATGTAGAAGATCAATGCTGGGAGGTCCTGGCACAGGTTTCCGATCCGGAAATTCCAGTCCTGTCAGTCCTTGACCTGGGCATGATTCGTGGAGTGGAGATCAACCCACAGGATGAAATCGTGGTTCGATTGACCCCTACTTATAGTGGCTGTCCGGCAACCGATCTGCTCAAGGCGGAAATCACCCAGGCATTTGCAGCACATGAGCTGACGCCGGTCAAAGTCGTGGTCGATCTGTCAGAAGCATGGACCACTGACTGGATGAGTGAGGAAGGTAAACATAAATTGCAGCAATACGGTATTGCTCCACCTAAAGGCGAATCGAATAGCTGCGGTACCCATGTCGCACTCAGTGATGGTATCCAGTGTCCACATTGTCAGAGCCATCACACCCGATTACTCAGTGAATTCAGTTCAACCGCTTGCAAGGCGCTGTATAAATGTCAGGAATGCCTGGAGCCGTTTGACTATTTTAAATGTATTTAAGGGCTTAAGCGCACAAGCCATAACAATAAAGCGTGAGATTGCCACAGCTTAAGAAGGATTTTGAAATGAGCCAGTTTATTCCGTTAACCATTAAATCGATTCAGTCTCAGACTGAACAGGCAATTTGCATTGCTTTTGAACTGAGTCCGGAACATGCCGAAAATTTTCAGTATCAGCCGGGCCAACACCTGACCATCCGTCATCTTACAGAACAGGAAGAATTGCGCCGTTGCTATTCGATCTGTAGCGATAGTGATGAAGACATGAGTATTGCGATCAAGAAAATTGATCAAGGCCAGTTCTCAACCTGGGCCAATGAAAACCTGAAAGTGGGCGATGTACTGGAAGTGATGCCACCACAAGGTGTGTTTTTCCAGAAAGCGGCCAAGACTGGTGGTAAACATTATCTGGGTTTTGCTGCAGGTAGTGGCATTACACCAATTTTGTCTATTGTCAAAGCAGTGTTGAGCCGTAAGCAAGATGCCACTTTTACACTGGTTTATGGTAACCGTTCCTGGAAACAGACCATGTTCTCTGAACAGATCATGGATCTGAAAGACCGTTTTAAAGAGCGTTTGCAACTGATCAATATTTTCTCGCGTGAACTGAATGACAGCGAGATTTTCAATGGTCGTATTGATGCAGAAAAACTGCAGCAGCTGTTCCAGGCAGGCCTGATTCCAGCAGAAACCGATCACTGCTTTGCCTGTGGCCCTGAAGAAATGATGAATGCAGTAGAAACCGTTTTGCCAACCCTTGGGATCGAACGCAGCAAAATTCACACCGAACGCTTCAATACCGGGGCTGCACCAAAAGCATCTGCACAGCAGATCGAAAGCCGTACCGAGGAAAAGGTCAACATCATTCTGGATGGTCGTGAGCTGATCATTGAAGTATCCAAACAGGATGACAGCATTCTGGATGCCGCTTTACGTGCAGGTGCGGATCTGCCTTATGCCTGCAAGGGCGGGGTATGTGCAACCTGTAAATGTAAGGTGCTGCAGGGTGAAGTGGAAATGGCGATCAACTATAGCCTGGAAGAAGAAGAAATCCAGAAAGGTTATGTGCTGAGCTGTCAGGCGCGTCCAACCACTCGAAATGTTCGTCTCAGTTTCGACGAGTAAAGATTTTAAATTAAGCATCATGCAGATAAATGCATGAACGAAATAGAAACTTAAAAGGTGTGTAATGGATTACCAAACAATTATTGTTGAAGAAAAAAATGCAGTGGGCTACCTGACTTTTAATCGTCCTAAACAGCTCAACAGTTTTAATGAAACCATGCATCAGGAAGTATCTTCTGTCGTAAAGCGCTGGGCGCAAGATTCGGCAATTCGCGCTGTAGTGATTTCTGCAGAAGGACGTGGTTTCTGTGCTGGTCAGGACCTGAACGATCGTGTGGTTGATCCAAATGCTGATGCGCCAGATCTGGGGCTATCGATTGAAAAATATTACAATCCATTAATTAAGCTTATTACCGAAATGCCGAAACCGGTCATCTGTGCTGTAAATGGTGTGGCAGCGGGTGCAGGTGCAAATATCGCACTAGCGTGTGACATCGTGGTAGCTGCCAAATCTGCTTCATTTATTCAGGCTTTCTGCCGTCTCGGTCTGGTGCCAGATTCAGGTGGCACCTGGTTCCTGCCACGTCTGGTGGGCCGTGCCCAAGCGATGGGCCTTGCGATGTTGGGTGACAAAATCTCGGCTGAACGTGCGCTACAACTCGGTATGATCTGGCAGGTAGTTGAAGATGATCAGTTAAAGGCAGAAGCTGAAAAAATGGCTGAACATCTGGCGACTCAGCCGACTTATGGTCTATCCCTGATCAAGAAAGCGATTCATGCCGCCGCAGACAATAATCTGGATGAGCAACTGATTCTGGAGCGCGATCTGCAACGTCTGGCGGGCCGTTCTAGTGATTATCGTGAGGGCGTTCAGGCCTTTATGCAAAAACGCACACCACAATATAAGGGCTGCTAAATCTGCCGGAGATGGATTTGACTCGGCTCAAAGTTGTGCGATTTTTCCTTTCAGTTGTCGCTTAGCCACTTGGTCGAGTTGAATTATTCCTGACAGGTATGAATATGATACCTATTTGGTCTGATGGTTAGTTAGGTCCTATGTTATATGTAGTAGTACCCTGATAGTAAATGAAATCTGGAAATATAGATTTATGCACTATTTTTCTACTCAAGCTGTTGATTTTTGAATTATTTTTTATTTTATTTATTCAAAAAAATGATTTGGATGAGTAAATGGAATTTAATATGTCAGTAATTTACAAATATTAAAAAATATGTATCGTATTTTTGGTGAAGAGTGATACAACCTGGTATATATTGAACTAAGCAGACAGCGCTAGGGCAGGCGCAACAAGTATCGCCAACAGACTAAGGTATGGCGAGCTAAGGAACAAGAACGATGGAACATGTTTATATTTTTGACGGTATTCGTACCCCAATTGGTCGTTACGCAGGTGGTTTGAGCAGTATTCGCGCCGATGACCTTGCTGCTTTGCCGATCCAGTATTTAAAACAGCAGCATCCCAACCTACCATGGGCAGAAGTTGATGAAGTGATTTTAGGCTGTGCTAATCAGGCCGGTGAAGATAATCGTAATGTCGCACGTATGGCAGCACTTCTGGCTGGATTGCCGGAAAGTGTGCCTGCCATTACTGTAAATCGCCTCTGTGCCTCTGGTCTGGATGCGGTCGGTCTGGCAGCACGTGCAATTAAATCGGGTGAAGCACAGTTTGTAGTGGCCGGTGGCGTAGAATCCATGAGCCGTGCACCATTTGTGCAATCCAAGCCCACCACAGCATTTAGCCGTACACCAGAGATTTATGACACTACCATTGGCTGGCGTTTTATCAATCCAAAATTCAAGGCAGGTTTCGGCGTAGATAGCATGCCGGAAACGGCAGAAAACGTAGCTGAAAAATATCAGATTAATCGTGAAGATCAGGATCTGTTTGCTTATCGCAGCCAGCAAAAAACTGCACAGGCACAGCAGAACGGTATTTTTCAGGCAGAAATCCTGCCCGTAGAAATCAAAGGTACTAAAGGTTCTACTCAGGTGATTGCTGAAGATGAGCATCCACGTGCCGATACTACTTTAGAAAAGTTGGCTTCTTTAAAAGCGCCATTCCGCAAGGAAGGTGGTTCGGTAACTGCGGGTAATGCGTCTGGTGTCAATGACGGTGCAGCCTGTGTGCTACTGGGTAATAAATATTTCGCAGAACAGTATGGATTGCAACCATTGGCACGGGTAGTGGGAATTGCCAGTGCAGGAGTGGAACCGCGTTATATGGGCATTGGCCCAGTGCCGGCAGTGCAGAAAGTATTAAAATAGACAAACTTAAGTCTGGAACAGATGGATGTGATCGAACTCAATGAAGCCTTTGCCGCACAGGCGCTTGCAGTGCTACGTGAGCTAGGCCTTCAGGATGATGATCCACGCGTCAATCCAAACGGGGGTGCTATTGCCCTTGGCCATCCACTTGGAATGAGCGGTACACGGCTGGTCATTACCGCCATGAAAGAATTACAACGCAAGCAAGGAAAATATGCCCTTTGTACCATGTGTGTCGGTGTTGGACAGGGTGTCGCACTGATTCTGGAAAATGTGGCTTAAGGACTGAATCAAAAGAGAAATCATCAGCAGTCAGGATGACTGCAGCAGGAGCAAGAATATGAATAACAATGCAATGGAACAGATTGAAACCGCTTCAGTAGATGAATTACGTAGCCTGCAATTGGAACGTATGAAAAAAACGCTGCAGCATGCCTATCAGAACAGTACGGTTTACAAGAAAAAGTTTGATGAAGCGGGTGTGCATCCGGATGATCTGAAATCACTAAAAGATCTGGCAAAATTCCCGTTCACCACCAAGCAGGATCTGCGCGAAAACTATCCATTTGGCATGTTTGCTGTGCCTCAGGAGCAGATTGTCCGTGTACATGCTTCTTCAGGCACGACAGGTCAGCCGACTGTAGTTGGTTATACCCAGAATGACATTAATACCTGGTCAGATGTGGTGGCACGCTCGTTACGTGCAGCCGGACTCAGCAGTAAAGATACGATTCAGGTATCTTATGGTTACGGCCTGTTTACTGGCGGGCTGGGTGCACATTATGGGGTAGAACGTCTGGGTGCCACCGTAATTCCAATGTCAGGTGGTCAAACTGATAAGCAGGCCCAGCTGATTCATGATTTCAAGCCAACGGCTTTAATGGTCACTCCATCTTATTGTCTGAATATTATTGAGTGTCTGGAGAAAAAATTCGGAACTGCCAAGGATTGTTCAATCAAGACTGGCATCTTTGGTGCAGAGCCATGGACCAATGAAATGCGCCGTGAAATTGAAGAACGTCTGGGTATTGATGCGCTGGATATTTACGGCCTGTCCGAAGTCATGGGACCGGGTGTGGCGATGGAATGTCTGGAATCCAAAGATGGTCCAACGATTTGGGAAGATCACTTCTATCCTGAAATTATCCATCCGGAAACTGGTGAAGTATTACCAGATGGTGAGCTGGGTGAACTGGTATTTACCACCATCACCAAAGAAGGTATGCCGGTGATTCGTTACCGTACCCGTGATCTGACACGCTTATTGCCAGGTACAGCACGTAGCATGCGTCGTATGGACAAGATTGTCGGTCGCAGTGATGACATGATGATTATTCGTGGCGTGAATGTGTTCCCATCACAAATTGAAGAGCAAATCCTGCATATTCCGCAGCTTATTCCAAATTATCAGATTCAGATTTGTAAACAGGGTCACCTGGATACATTGCATATTCGTACCGAAATGCGTAAAGATAATGCTATAAATATGACACACCAATTGGCAAATCAGCTGAAAGTCCAAATCAAGACCATGGTCGGGATTAGTGTCAGTGTGGAGGTTTTACCGGAAGGTAGCTTGCCACGTTCTGAAGGTAAGGCTCAGCGGGTGTTTGATATCCGAAAGTCCGCTTAAATACGTCTGGATGACAGGCTCAGGTCTGTCATCCGGCTTTGACAAGGTAAATTGAACGTAATGAATCCGAAATTAAAACAAGTAATTGATGATTTCATTCAGAATGAGACCCTCAGTGGAACCTCATTGGTAATGACGATTTTTGGTGACAGCATTTATCACCGTGGGGGAGTCATTAGTCTTGCCAGCCTGATTCAGCTGATGGATGTATTTGGCTTCAATGAGCGTTCTGTGCGTACCGCCGTATTCCGTCTGGTACAAAATGGCTGGCTGAGTTCAGAAAAGATTGGCCGCACCAGTTATTACCGTATTACCGAAAGCAGCCGTCAGCGTTTTATTACCGCAGACCAGAAAATTTACAGTTTCCAGCATAATGAATGGGATCAGAAATGGGATCTGGTTCTGCTCAGTTCAGTTGAACTAGAAAATAAACAAACGCTAAAAAAAGAACTGGAATGGTTAGGCTTTGCCAATATCGCGACCAATGTCATGGCCTATCCGGGGTGTGATCAGCAGAAACTGCAAAACCTGTTACTGAATAACAAGATGACCGATCAGGTCGTAGTGTTTCGTGCTGAAACTTTACAGCTTTGGCAGGAATCTTATCCAACCATTAAACGCATGGTTGAGACTAACTGGCCAATCCCGGAACTGCATCAGCGTTATGAAAAATTTATTAGCGATTTCCGCGAGTTTTTCTATCTGGTGGAAAATGAAGAGGAACTGGATCCGGTACAAGCCTTCCAGATTCGTATCCTGTTGATCCATCAATATCGCCGTATTTTACTAAAAGACCCCAATCTGCCATTTGAACTGTTGCCAACAGACTGGTTGTCACTGATTGCGCGCAACCTGAGTACCAATCTATATCAGGCAGTATTTGCAGCAGGAGATGAGTTTTTTCTGGAGACTGCCCGGACCGCGGAAGGTCTTATGCCACCTGCGCATCCACAATTTTATAAACGTTTTGGTGGCTTAAAGCAGCCGGAATTGACCTTTTAATATTTAAAAAAATCATGAATGTAATAGCTCAAGGAGGAGTCTATGCCATGTTATGCGATTGATGGGGTGATTCCTGTCGTCAGCCCTGAAGCTTATATCCATCCTACGGCTGTGCTGATCGGTGATGTGATCATTGAAGCCGGAGTTTATATTGGTCCGTTCGCTTCGCTGCGTGCCGATTTTGGCCGGATTCATATCCAGAAAAATGCCAATGTCCAAGACTCCTGTACCATCCATGGATTTCCGGACAGTGTGACTTTGGTTGAAGAATATGGCCATGTCGGCCATGGTGCCATTCTGCATGGCTGCGTGGTACGAAAAAATGCCCTGATCGGTATGAATAGTGTGATTCTGGATGAGGCCGAAATCGGGGAGAATGTCATTGTTGGGGCCAACAGTACAGTCAAGGCTAAATTCAAAGTACCAGCAAATAATCTGGTACTTGGCAGTCCGGCGAAAGTAGTTCGTCCCTTAGAGGAAAAAGAAATTGCCTGGAAAAGCCATGGCACCGAGCAATATATCCAGCTCACTGCACGTTGCTTGAATACCATGCAGGAAGTAAAAGCTTTAACCGAAAATTCCGCAGAGCGACGTAGTTATCAGAACTTTAAAGCGGATTATCAAATCAAGCAAAATAGTTAAACTCGCTGATTTTTAAAAAATTTAGATAATTAAAATACGCTAATTTTTTAGTTTTAAAAATTATTGGAAATGAAACCAAATTCCTATTGTCGCCTTTCCGGATCGAGTTAAGCTGTTAGAAAACAGGTCAGGAAAGTGCAGATGGAAAGGCGGGAATTTAAAGACCATTTCTCCCAGCAGTCCCAAGATTATGCCTTGTTTCGCCCGCATTATCCGGACACTTTGGGGAAGAGGCTGGCAGAGCTATCAACGAGTGCCAAATTGGCTTTAGACGTCGGCTGTGGCTCAGGACAGTTTTCAGAGGTTTTGGCGCATTATTTTGATCAGATCATTGCCATTGATGCGAGTAGCGAACAAATCGCACAGGCCAAACCTCATCCGAAAATTCAATATCATCAGGCCTTAGCCGAAGAAATCCCATGTGTTGACCAGAGTGTAGATCTGATTTCAGTCGCACAAGCTGCCCATTGGCTGGATCTGGACAAGTTCTATGCGGAAGTTCGCCGTATTGCAAAATCCAATGCCATTCTGGCTCTTATTAGTTATGGGGTATTCAGCATTGATGAAGAACATCTGAATCATTATTTCAGACATTTTTATGAAGTGACGATCGCACCCTATTGGGCACCTGAACGTCGCCATGTCGATGAAGGATACAAAAATCTGCCATTTCCATTTCAGGAAATTTCTGTACAGCCGCCGGTATTACAAGTCGAGTGGAACTTTTACCAACTGATAGGCTATATGAGCACTTGGTCAGCCGTAAAAGCAGCCACCACGGCACTCGGACATAATCCGCTGAATGTACTGGCAGATGCCTTATTGCCAGAATGGGAAGATCCGGAATTGCCCCGGGTAGTAAGTTGGCCGCTATCGCTACGAGTAGGAAGGGTA
>NZ_DFDO01000315.1:0-7383 GCF_002367915.1 Acinetobacter sp. UBA3025 | reverse complement strand
CCGATCAGGCTAATTACTGCCACAATCGGAATCGCCATCGTTAAAGCACGAAAACCTTCGGCATAAGGATTTTCAGGAGAAAGCTTTAATCTGAATTCCCGCAAGACGTGCATCAGCATTCCAATCGCCAGACTGATTCCAACAAATATCGAACCCAGTTTCGTTACAGTCGATGCTATGTAAATTACGATACATACCGCAATAATAATAATGATGAGCTTGAGCTGACGGTTGCAGCGTTCGGAGTACCAGAACTCAAGCATGTGGGGAACCTGAATCCGACTTGTTCTGATTAAGCAAAGACAGAGGCGAAAACAGGCAGATTGTCAAAGCCATAAAGGCAATTCCCTGAGCGCCTGGCAGCAAGATTTCACCCTGTTTCATGTTCATAAAAATCAGGCTGATTAATAAGGCAATCGGAATCCAGGTCAGGACACGATAGAACAGGCCAGTCGGATTTTTTGCTGCGAAATGAATTTTGCAGTAACGACAAATCAGGAAAATAATTCCAGTACCAGCAAACATCAGGATGGCATCTAAAGGCAAAGGTTCCATCCAGTACAGACCTACGGCAATTGCAGCAATCACAACAAAGAACAGCAGTTTTTTCAGGAGCGACACCTGCGGATTGAACCAGAACTCAAGCATGATGATGTATGAACAGAAAAGATAAAAAGCACTTTAGCATATTTTAAATATAAAAAAGCGAGGCAGAGGCCTCGCAATATTTATGAAAATTATACGTTATTTTTCTGTGGCCCCCAGTCATAAACTTTCTTCTGATAGGCATACCACAGCATCCACAGACCAATCAGGATCATTGGCAGGCTCAGGAATTGTCCTTTACTCATCCAGCCAATAAATAGCTGACCATTATCCGGTTCACGGAAGAACTCGACGATAAAACGGGCCAGACCATAGCCGGTCAGGAATACCGCAGAAACTGCCATACGTGGACGTGGCTTGCTACTGAACCACCACAGTACGATAAACAGAATCAGGCCTTCACAGAGCGCCTGATACAGTTGTGAGGGATGACGTACCAGTTGCAGCGGATCGGTTGGGAAAATCATGCCCAAGGCAAAATTTGGATCAGTCACTTGACGGCCATAGAGTTCACCACCAATAAAGTTACCGATCCGGCCAAACATCAGACCTGTTGGAACGCAGGGGGCAATAAAGTCCAGCGTCTGAAACCAAGCCATTTTATATTTCTTGCACCACCATAACATCGCTAAAATTACGCCGAGGAAGCCGCCGTGGAAACTCATGCCACCAGTCCAGATCTGGAACAGCCAGAGTGGATTTTCCAAAAACTGAGAAAAACCGTAGAATAAAACGTAACCGACCCGGCCACCGATAATCACACCCAAAGCCCCAAAGAAAATCAGATCCGAGACCATATCTGGTGTCCAGCCGCGTTGTTTAGCGCGATAAGTCGCCAGTCCCCAGGCAAATAAAAAAGCCAAGAGATACATCAGTCCATACCAGTGGACTTGCAAAGGCCCGAGCGAAATTGCAACGGGATCTATGTTTGGATAGGTGAGCATTCCTGTTCCTTGTGATTCTGTTTTGCACAGATTTTAGCTGAAAGCAAAGAAAAATGTTGTACATTCAATGTGTAAAGATCGAGAGTATCAATTATGTGTATTGTGGCACTGGCTTGGCGAGTTCTGGATGAAACGCCATTATGTCTGATTTCAAATCGTGATGAGTTCTATCAACGTCCAACCCAGGCATTATATGAATGGGAGAACAGTCCGATTATTGCCGGGCAGGATCTGCAGTCTGGTGGTACCTGGATGGGTATAACTGCTTCAGGACGATGGGCAGTGATTACCAATTTCAGGGATGGGAGTGACAAGAATAACTACCCAACTTCACGTGGACATATCATTCAGCATTTTCTGGAATCTGAATTGACACCTATCCGGTTTGCTCAAGAACTGGAAAAACGTCAATGTGATTATGCAGGCTTCAACCTGTTTGTCGGTGATCGTGATCAAGCCGTCTATATGAGTAATCGTGGCGAGGCACCACAAGTACTGGCACATGGGGTATATGTAGTCTCAAATGGCCTGATGAGCGAAGACTGGCAAAAGACCCGGCATTTGCGCAAGCGTTTTACTCAGGAATTTCTGCCCATGCTGCAGTATCCAGATATGCCTGAATCTGATCTTTATTATGCCGTTTGGGATATTCTGGAAGATGAACGCAAGATCATTCCCGAATTATTGCCGAAGACCGGGATTTCGCATGAAATGGAACAGCTGTTATCTTCGACCTTTATTCAAAGTCCAGTGTATGGCACGCGCTGTTCTAATTTCCTGCGAATGAAAACCGATGAGTGGCAGTGGCTGGAAAAATCCCAGCAGGGTGAAACAGCAGGACAGATCGTTGAACAAGTTATTCCGATTATTAGCTAAATAACAGTATTGGTGATGATATTTATAAAGATATCAGTTTAAATAACACCCTTCTGAGTATATAGAGGTGTGCTAGAATGAAGCCTGTCTACTACTCCTGACTTTATCTTTTTTATGGCACTGCTCCTACCACTTATTTCATTTCTAATTGGATTCTGGGGCATCCATTATTTAAAGCCGGTTCGTCCATTTATGGCCGCTTTACTGGCTCGTCTGCTGATCCCGTTGATTATAATTTACAACATGGTGTTCTATAAGCAGGGTAGCTTGTGGCTGATTGGCTTTAGTATCTTTAGCTCGCTGTTTTTGTTCGGTCTGTTCTACTTTTTCTCCAAAGATAAATTACGTGCACTATGTTTTAGTTATTTGAATGGTGTCTGGCTGGGATTTCCTTTTACCTTGGCGTTATTTGGTCCTGATGCTTTAAATACCATTGTTGCCTTATATATCGGCGGTTCTTTATTTGGAAATGTCAGTGCAGTTGTAGCAGTGAGTGCTGAAAAGCAGACACCGCAATTCATTATTAAAAATATGCTGAAGTCTCCACCGGTGATTGCACTGACGGTTGCAGCAGTTTTATCATTTTGGGATTTTAGTGCTTATGAATCGCATCCAGTGATTCAGTGGGGCTATGCCGCGAACAAGTTTCTGGTGACCTTTGCTGGTATGTGTATTCTAGGCATGTGGCTCCGTCATGTCCGGATTCAGCTAAGTGATTTGACCCGTAGTTTAATATTGATTAGTGGTCGCTTTATTCTGTCTTTAGGACTGGCAGCAGGTGCTTATTTCTTATTGCCAATTCCGCATCAAATACTAACTTATGCTGTTTTAATGATGTATTTCCTGCTTCCACCAGCAGCCAATATTGTGGCACTGGAAACCCATTATCAAGGCACAGGTTATTCAGCGAAATATATTGCTTCAGGAACGATTGCCAGTGCGATCTTGATCGGCGTATATGGAGTGGTGGTGCATGCGTTGGTGCCGGGTTTATAAAAATATCAGAAAAGTCCTTTTCCCCGAGAGAGAATAAGATGCATTTTAAATCCCTCGCCCCAGCCCTCTCCCAACGGGAGAGGGAGCCATGAGAGATGAAACTTACTTTTCCAGACTCGCTTTAAATAGTTGCATTGCCTGACCACGGTGACTAATTTTATTTTTCTCTTCCTTGCTCATTTCCGCACTCGCAATACCCAGTTCAGGTAACCAGAACAGCGGATCATAGCCAAAACCATTTTCACCACGGGCTGCTTCCAAGATCTCACCTTTCCAGATGCCCTGGAAGATTTGTGGTAATGGGTCTTCGGCATGTTGAACTAAGGCCAGTACACACACAAACATGCCTTCAATCGGTTCACCGTCGTTACGCAGTGGTTTCAGGTCAGCCAGTAATTTTTCATTGTTCGCTGCATCATTACCATGTTCACCCGCATAACGTGCAGAGTAAATCCCAGGTGCACCGCCCAGAACTGGTACACAAATCCCTGAATCATCAGCAATCGCAGGTTTGCCAGAAATACGTGATGCATGACGTGCCTTGATAATGGCATTTTCAACAAAGCTCAAACCATCTTCAATTGCGTCTTCAATATGCAGCTTACCTTGAGGAATAACTTCAACTGGAAGTTTGAGTTCTGCAAACATCTTTTCAAATTCTGCAATCTTGCCCTTGTTATTACTTGCCAGTACCAGTGTGCCTTGGGATAACCAGTCAGTTGCAGCCATGTTAAAACTCATTATTAGATAAAGAATGGGCGCTATTTTAGCAATGGATGAAGAATTTGCGGCAATAAAAAAGCACCCGAAGGTGCTATTTATACCATTCAGCTTATTGTGCCTGAATCCAACGGTCTGCACGATCACGTGCCTGACGGATCTGTTCCTGGGTCAAGTTGGCTGCCAATGCAGTTTTCTTGCCTTCAGATAAAGTAATCACTTTATTGTCCAGCATGCCGTCACGGGTAGAGAGTTCATACCACTGGTAAGCACCCATGTAGTTTTTTTTCTTCTCTTCCATCATCGCCAGGTTAAAGCTGGCACGATTATCACCGCGGCTGGCTGCTTTTTCAAAGTACTGGCGAGCCAGTGTTTCATCTTTCTTGGTGCCAATACCATCTGCCAGCATACGGCCAACATTCAATTGAGCAACTGCCAGACCTTGATCTGCTGCTGCTTTATACCAGGCAAAAGCCTGACGTTCATCTTTCTGAATGTCTTTACCATACTGGTATTTGGTTGCTAAATAAAATTGTGCACCAGGCTGACCTGCTTTAGCCGCTTTAGTCAGACTATGAATGTCCATTACTGAATATTGCGCTGCTTGGCTGGCCACAGAAGGCGTTGGTGCAACGTAATCGGCATGGGCCTGCATGCCAAAAAGTCCAGCCAGTAGCGTCGTACTTAATAATAATTTTTTCATAGAGCGCTCACTCGATAAATTGCGACTTCACCAAATAGATTTGGGAGATGTTTGCTCAGCAAACTATCTTCTTGATTCCCATTCACAGCGAGTCGATTAATAATTTTTATGTTGTTTTCCGCGCATAATGCTTCAAAGTCACGGAAGGTACATAGGTGAATGTTCGGGGTGTTATACCACATATAGGGTAAGGCTTCCGAAACCGGCATTTTCCCTTTTAATGCCAAGAAAGAACGAGTCTTCCAGTGCGCAAAGTTTGGAAAGGTAATAATGGCCTGTTTCCCTACACGCACCATGTCACGCAATAATACGTCTGGTGCATCTACAGCTTGCAAAGCTTGTGCCATCACCACATAGTCAAAAGACTGGTCAGCAAAACGGCTTAAACCGAGGTTTAAGTCCTGCTGGATGATATTTAACCCGCGACTGATCGCAATTGCAATCTTTTCTTGATCAATTTCTAATCCATATGCACGAATATTGTGCTTTTTGCTCATATGGGCCAGCAGTTCGCCATCACCACAACCGAGGTCGAGGATACGTGAACCGGGCTTGATCCATTTCTCAGCAAGTTGTTGGTCAATACGCATTACACAGCCTCCTTCGGTGTTGATCGCAGATGTTCTTCACCGCCTAGAAAGGCGCGCAATGACTTCACATACAGTGGAATTGGGAACAGGAAGGAGTCATGGCCTTGCTCAGCATCAATATCCAGATAGCTGACAGGCTTATTATTGGTAATTAAGGCGTCTACGATTTCAACAGAACGTGAAGGTGAGAACCGCCAATCGGTCGTGAAAGAAACTACTAGGAACTTACATTTGGTTTGTGCCATCGCTTTGACCAGTGACTGCTGATATTCACGTGAAGGATCAAAGTAGTCCAGTGCCTTGGTCATGATCAGGTAAGTGTTGGCATCAAAGTTACGGCTAAACTGTTCACCCTGATAACGTAGATAGCTTTCGACCTGGAACTCCACATCGAAGCCATACATGAATTTGCCAGATTTTAAATCACGGCCAAATTTCTGTTTCATGGCTTCTTCAGACAGATAGGTAATATGACCAACCATACGCGCCAGAATCAGACCACGTTTTGGATAGCTGTCATTTTCCAGATAACGGCCATGATGGAAGTCCGGATCAGACAGAATCGACTGACGCGCAACTTCGTTAAAGGCAATATTCTGTGCAGACAGTTTTGGTGCGCTGGCAATAATCACACATTTTTGCAGACGGTCCGGATAATCTACCGACCATTGTAAGGCCTGCATGCCCCCGAGTGAGCCGCCAATGATGGAATACCACACATCAATCCCCAGACGGTCAGACAGCATCGCCTGTGTTTTTACCCAGTCACGCACAGTGACTAGCGGAAAGTCTGGACCATATGGACGGTTATCATTTTCGGGATTAGGAGAGGTAGGACCAGTAGAACCATTACAACCGCCGATATTATTCAGCGCCACCACAAAGAATTTATTGGTATCGATTGCCTTACCCGGGCCAATACAGGCATCCCACCAGCCTGGTTTTTTATCATCTTCATGATGATAACCTGCAGCATGATGATGGCCAGACAGGGCATGGCAGATCAAAATGGCATTGGACTTATCGGCATTCAGTTCGCCATAAGTTTCTACCATCAGTTCAAAACGTGGGAGGATGCGACCGCATTCAAGCTCTAACGGCTGTTCGAATTGGAACTTTTGTGGGACAACAAGGCCCACTGAGTCAGCTGGAAAAGACACGGGAATGATTCGCCTTAAATCTTTAGTATGAATAAATAAAAGGATACCATTTGCAGATATCCTTCTAAAGTCTTTTTACTGCTATGAATTATCGCTAATTCAAATACCGGGTTTAGACGGCAGCAGCAATTACCTGTTCGGTGCTCAATACATCTTGGTCGATCAGGCGGTTGGTACATGCAATAATTGCTTCAATCGAAGAGGTCACGATGTTGTCATGTACACCAGCACCAAAGGCAGATTTACCGGTACCTTTTACTTGAAGTTCAACCAATGCCAAGGCTTTGGCATGTGCACCTGAGCTGATGCTACGTTCTTCATAGTTCAAGACATCAATCGGCAATTGTAATGCATCCAAAATCGCAGAGATTGGACCGTTACCTTCACCACGCAAGTGCTGAGTTTCACCATTGACTTCAACATCTAGCTCAATCACCTGGTTGCCATTTTCATCTGACAATTTATAGTTCTTGGCAGCGTAGTGTGCATCTTTGGCATCAACATAGGTATCTTTGAATAAGCTCCAGATCGCTTGTGCTGAAATCTCAGTACCATCTTCATCGGTTTTTTGCTGCACGATTTGCGAGAATTCGATCTGTAAACGACGTGGTAAAGTCACGTTATAGTTCGATTCTAACAAGTACGCGATACCACCTTTACCTGACTGTGAATTCACGCGAATCACGGCGTCATAGTCACGACCCAAGTCTTTTGGGTCGATTGGCAAGTACGGCATATCCCAGATTTCTTCGTTTTTCTGGAATTCGAAGCCTTTTTTGATCGCATCC
>NZ_DFDO01000274.1:3949-11767 GCF_002367915.1 Acinetobacter sp. UBA3025 | reverse complement strand
GAGTGAAATCCAGATTCTGCGCCGTTCTACCGATAAACCCATTGTTGCGATTACCGGTTCAAATGCCAAAAGTACCGTCACCACATTAATTGGCCTGATGGCCGCAGATGCAGGTAAGAAAGTGGCCGTTGTTGGCAACCTTGGCCGTCCTGCGCTGGATCTGACCAAAGATAATCCTGAACTTTATATTTTAGAGCTTTCAAGTTTTCAGCTGGAAACCACGTCGAATCTGAATGCTGAAGTGGCAGTCGTGCTAAATATGAGTGAAGACCATCTGGATCGTCACGGTGACATGATGGGCTACCACACAGCAAAACACCGTATTTTCCAGGGTGTCAAAAAAGTGGTGTATAACCGCGATGATTCACTGACTCGTCCACTGGTTCCGGATGTAACGCCAATGCAAAGCTTTGGTTTAAATGCACCTGATATAAACCAGTACGGCGTGTTACGTGACACGGATGGCACGATCTGGTTAGCGCGTGGACGCGAACGTTTATTGAAAAGTTCTGACATATATATTCAAGGCACGCACAATGTCGCGAATGCTTTGGCCTGTTTGGCTTTAGGTGAAGCAATTTGCTTGCCAATAGACAGCATGCTGGAAACACTAAAAACCTTTAAAGGGCTGGAACATCGCTGTGAATTTGTCAAAGAAGTTAATGGTGTGCGTTATTATAACGACTCTAAAGGTACCAACATCGGTGCGACTCTGGCAGCTTTAGACGGTCTAGGTGCGGCGATCGAAGCACAAGGTGGGAAAGTGGCAATCATTCTTGGTGGCGAGGGCAAAGGCCAGGACTTCACTGCTTTACGTAATTCATTGTCTAAATACGCGAATGTAGCGGTGTTGATTGGTGTAGATCGTCCAATCATTGAAGCAGCAATTGAAGGAACCACGACACTTGTGCATGCGGAAAGCCTGCAGAAAGCAGTAGAAATCTGCCAGAGCAATACCCAGCCACATGATGTCGTGCTATTGTCTCCGGCATGTGCAAGTTTTGATATGTTCTCAGGCTATCCTGAGCGTGGCCGTCAGTTCGTTGCGTATGTCAACGCACTTAATTAAGAACAACAAGGATTCGTGATATGGCTGAGTTTGCTCAGACTGCGATCAATAAAATTAATCAATTTTATCAGCAGTGGGTACCTAAGCTGCCCGCTGAAGTTAATCCGCGTAATGTGCTGATTTTTTGTGTACTGGCTTTGCTGTGCATCGGTTCGATCATGGTGGCCTCGGCATCCATGCCTTATGCGGAACGGATGCATGAAAATGCTTTCCACTATGTAACCCGGCATGCGATATCGATTCTGGTTGCGGCGGGTGCAGCCTTTTTAGCCTATAAAGTTCCATTAAAAGTCTGGTTCAATAACACTTTCTTTTTATGGATTATTACTATTGTTTTGCTGGTCGCCGTACTCTTTGTCGGGACTGAAGTAAACGGCTCCAAGCGCTGGATTCGGGTAGCCGGTTTTACCTTGCAGGCTTCCGAAGTCGCTAAGATCATGATGGCGATTTTTACCGCAGACTACGTCGTGCGTCGTGCTGAAGAGGTTCGTAATAATATCAAGGGCTTGGTACGTTTAAGTGCCATCATGGGTGCAACCGTTGGCCTGATTATTCTTGAGCCTGACTTGGGTGCAACGGTGGTTATTACCCTGACCATGCTCGGTGTATTCTTCCTGGCTGGTGCACCCTGGATTCAGTTCGGTGTTGCTTTTATAACCTTATTAGGTGCGTTTGCTGCTGCGATTGCTCTGGAACCTTATCGTTTACAACGTTTACTGTCTTTCTCGAATCCTTGGGAAGATCCGCTTGGTACCGGTTATCAGCTTTCCAATGCCTTAATGGCCTTTGGTCGTGGCGAATGGACGGGAGTAGGGCTAGGCCACAGTATCCAGAAAATGTCTTATCTGCCGGAAGCGCATACTGACTTTATGTTGGCGATCTTAGGGGAAGAATTTGGTTTCTTGGGTATTTCTACTATTCTGATTCTGTCCTTCACCGTGATGGTCTGCTGCATCCGGATTGGGCATCGTGCCTTGCAGCATCAGTACTTGCGTGCAGGTTATCTGGCTTATGGGATCAGTATCATTTTCCTGTTACAGATTCTGGTAAACGCCGGGATGAATATGGGCCTATTGCCAACCAAAGGTTTGACCCTGCCATTTATTAGTTATGGCGGTTCATCACTAATTGTCTGTGCAGTGATGATCAGTTTGATTCTGAAAATTGATTCAACGACCCAGCAGGTCAATCCAAGCCGGGAAGAATCAAGCTTCTAGATTAGACGGACGCTGTGGATCAGGCTGAGCATGGTCAAGTACTGTGCTCGGCATGACAGTTCCACAATTCAGGCAACGCACAAAAGCACTTTTTGCCTTAGAAAGTGGAATCAGCGGAATAAAAAATAAAGAAAAATAATTACGCTGCTGTTTGAGTTCATACCCAGAACGAGTTCGGCAGACTGGACAAAGAAACTGACTTTTCTCAATGACTTTGGTTTTCGGTCCTACACCAAAAATAAAAAACATTTTTATAGTCCTCACTCGCCTTTGTTATTGCTTTTAGCTTAAGTGAAAACCTGTTTTTATAAATAGTGACCTTGTAGCTCAGTTGTATGCGGGATTCGGGAAATATCCCATTGTGCGACGGCTTGTTCGAGCATATGAGCAGGGCGATCCAGTTCTACGGGCACCTGACATAGGGCTTGAAGTGCTTTTTGCAAGAGCAGGGAAGCCTGATCAAGATCCAGTGCTTGCGCCAAGTTTTGTTTAGATAGTTTCTGGCCCTGATCATTCATTGCCAGTGGTAAATGCATATAGCTTAAACGCGGATAACCTAGTAATTGACCTAGGTAAATCTGACGTTCAGTGTTGTCCAAAAGGTCTGCGCCACGGACTACATGGGTCATGCCTTGCAGATAGTCATCGACTACGACTGCCAGCTGATAATTTATAATGCTATCACGACGTTTCAGTACAAAGTCACCCAACTCCTTTTTCAGTTGTGAGCAGTGTCGGCCTTGTAGACGGTCTTCAAAACAGATTTCAACATCTTCAACCTTGACCCGAATCGCCTGATGTTCAAAAGACAAACCTAAGTCACGACAGGTGTCCTGATAAATATGATTAGAACCCAGCATTTTGCGGGTACATTGGCAGGCATAGACCAGACCCTGCTGACGCAGTTGTTGGATCACATTTTCGTAAATATCCAGACGGTCTTTCTGGTAAATGATTTCTCCATCTGGCTCGAATTCAAAAGCATCCATGGCACGCAAAATATGTTCTTCGCTGCCGGGATAAATTCGCGGGATGTCGGTATCTTCAATGCGGACTAGCCAGCGCCCCTGATGGGCTTTGGCATCACAGTAGCTAGCGACTGCGGTAATGAGTGAACCAAAATGCAAAGGGCCGGTTGGCGATGGCGCGAACCGGCCCACGTAATTCTCTTCAGCTTTCCCCCCCTTTGATAAAGGGAGGGTCAGAGAGGGATTACTTAAAGACATGCTTAACCGTTATTTTGCTTCTCTTTGATCTCTGCCAAAGTCTTGCAGTCGATACATAAAGTTGCAGTTGGACGTGCTTCTAGACGGCGCAGACCAATCTCGATAC
This sequence comes from Acinetobacter sp. UBA3025, assembly GCF_002367915.1. NCBI lineage: Bacteria > Pseudomonadati > Pseudomonadota > Gammaproteobacteria > Moraxellales > Moraxellaceae > Acinetobacter > Acinetobacter sp. UBA3025. The sequence continues at coordinate 8,149 of NZ_DFDO01000274.1, read as the reverse complement.
CACAAGTTTCACAGAAACCGTAGTCATCGTTTTTAATCGCTTCGATAGATTGCTCGATTTTGCGGATCAGTTTACGTTCACGGTCACGAGTACGAAGTTCGATGGCAAATTCTTCTTCCTGAGTCGCACGGTCATTTACATCAGGAAGCGCAGTATTTTCGTCTTGCATCGTATTTAAAGTACGATCAACTTCTGACATCAGTTCAGCTTTCCATGCCATCAAAATTTGGCGGAAGTGTTCAAGCTGCCCTTCAGACATGTATTCTTCATTTTTTTTAGGTTGATAAGGTTCAATACCAAATAAGCTAGCAGTAGAACCACCCTCAGTCGTTTTCGGCTTAGATTTGCGCACACGTTTTGTAGGTTTTTCCTCTACAACATCAGTTTGTTCGTCTAAGACTTGATTTTGGTTGTCATTCGCCATTTAGGGCATTCCTCATCATATGCGTATGTTAATACGCAAAAAATATGGTGATATGCAATTTTTATCCACCCTGTAGAAAGATTATCCTCCTACGGGGGTCGTCATCATATAGACTTTTTATGCTTTTTGATAGTCTTTGATGTCTGGATTATAGATATCACATTTCCTTTGGTTGCAATAAAGTAATTCAAAAAAAATAAAATGCAAAGTTAATAACCTGAAATTTCGGTATTAATATTTTGCTGGCTTAAGGTCACACGTTCGATATGTGTATCGAACTCCCCATTTTGTTTCAAATGTAATACACGATAGCCAGGTGCCGCCTGGTCTAGCGCGAATTCATCACTCTTGGGTTTGAACTGTACGCTGGTCGATGGCGTCGATAAAAACTGGATACCGTGCCATTCATTGCAGGAATCCTGATGCACATGACCAAACAGAACCAGCTTCACATTCTGGTGCCGGGCCATTACATCTTTTAGATCTTCGGCATTCTTTAGCCGGTGCTGGTCAATCCAGTGCGACTTCATCGCAAAAGGATGATGATGGCAAGCCACAACTACATGCTGATTACGATATTCAAGCAATAATTGGTCTAGCTGTTCCAGTTGAGCCTGCTCTACCCAACCATCTATCCGATCCTGGACTGCACTATTTAGTAAAATCAGGGTCCAGTTGCCAAAATGAATCGCATGAGCCTGATCTCGATCCTGATAAAAAGGAAAGACCTTGATGTCATCATGATTGCCCGGAATCTGGTAATAGGGCACCTGGCAAGACTGGATATATTTTAAATAACGTGTATAGGTTTCTGCGACCGGCACCTGTGCCAGATCACCGGTATGTACGAGTGCATCCATTTCTGGAAAATTGTGCTGAATATGCTGCATGACTTCATGGAAGCTCTGCTCGGGATTCATATTCGCGAATTCCAGATTGGGCTGATCCATCAAATGGGTGTCAGAAATCTGGATAATGGTCCATTCTTGTGTCGATGCAGGATTGAATTTTTCCGATGTCATGTCTGCCCCCTTAAACCTGACGGGACAGCCTGTTGATGCTGTTGTAGCCATTGTAAGGCCATAATCACAGGTGCATTTCTAAGGCGACCATTACTCAGCAAGGTCGGAATATCGGCATAATCCAGAATGTGCAGCTGGATATTTTCCCCTTCATCCGGCATACCAAAAATACCGCCTTTTTCAGGCAGTTCAGTCTGGGCGACATAAAGATGAAACAGTTCCGAGCAGGCACCGGCAGAAGGGTAGAAACTGAAAAGATGCTGTAAGGAATCAACAGTGCAGCCTGACTCTTCGAAAGCTTCGCGGCGAATACAGGTCTCAGGCGTTTCATCGCCATCCAGTACACCGGCAATGACTTCTAGTTGCCATGGCGTATCCTGATCATCCAGCCCACCAATACGGAACTGTTCAATCAAGCCGAATTTTTGCTGTTGATCGTTATACAGCAGTACCCCAGCGGCTTCAGGACGATGGATGAGCTCACGCTGCAATGCAGGTGTATAAGATTCCTGATGGAAGACACGATGACTTAACGTGACTTTTTCCACCTGAATAAATCCCCGATATAAAAACTCACGGGCCTCTATCCTAAAATCTTTTTTATTATAAGAGGCTTGTTTAATAATATTCATAACTCAGAAAAGGATGAAATAACTTATTTTTTTCATCCTATCTGAGATTTTTATGAAAACAACTGTTTTTTTTACGGTTTTACACCTTGTGGTACAATTTTTGACCAGAGCTGTGGAAATCGTTTTTCATCTGGTTGAGGCCGGCTTCAATCTCTGCCTGCGTTACAGCCGGGGTTTCATCAGCAGATAACTGGCTGGCATAATCCCGCACATTCTGGGTGATTTTCATTGAACAGAACTTTGGTCCGCACATTGAGCAGAAGTGAGCCGATTTATGTGCCGCTTTGGGCATGGTTTCATCATGCATGCTGCGTGCTGTGTCCGGATCTAGACTCAAGTTAAACTGATCTTCCCAACGGAATTCAAAGCGGGCTTTGGACAGGGCATTGTCACGCGCTTGTGCTCCCGGATGACCTTTGGCCAAGTCGGCAGCATGTGCGGCAATCTTGTAGGTAATGATGCCGTCTTTCACATCTTTCTTGTTGGGCAAGCCTAAATGTTCTTTCGGTGTCACGTAGCAAAGCATCGCCGTACCGTACCAGCCAATCATCGCGGCCCCAATCGCCGAAGTAATGTGGTCATAACCCGGTGCGATATCTGTGGTTAACGGCCCAAGAGTATAAAAAGGGGCTTCCTTACAGACTTCCAGTTGTAGGTCCATATTTTCCTTGATCATATGCATCGGTACATGCCCCGGACCTTCGATCATCACCTGTACATCATGTTCCCAGGCACGATGCGTTAGTTCACCTAAAGTCCGTAGCTCGGCAAATTGCGCTTCGTCATTGGCATCCTGAATACAGCCCGGACGTAAGCCATCCCCAAGGCTGAAAGACACATCATAGGCTTTCATGATTTCACAAATTTCATCGAAATGCGTATAGAGGAAGTTTTCCTGATGATGTGCCAGACACCACTGTGCCATGATCGAACCACCACGTGACACAATACCAGTCAGACGATTCGCGGTCAGTGGTACATAACGCAATAACACACCGGCATGAATCGTGAAGTAATCCACGCCCTGTTCAGCCTGTTCAATCAAGGTATCTTTAAAGATTTCCCAGGTCAGGTCTTCAGCTACACCGTTGACTTTTTCTAGTGCCTGATAAATTGGTACGGTACCGATTGGCACTGGAGAGTTACGGATAATCCATTCACGGGTTTCATGGATGTTTTGACCAGTCGACAGATCCATAATAGTGTCGGCACCCCAGCGGGTCGCCCAGGTCATTTTTGACACTTCTTCTTCAATACTTGAACCTAGTGCGGAGTTCCCGATATTGGCATTGATTTTCACCAGGAAATTGCGCCCGATGATCATTGGTTCCAGTTCAGGGTGATTGATATTGGCAGGAATAATGGCACGGCCTGCAGCGACTTCCTGACGGACAAATTCAGGGGTGATTTCCTGTAAATTTTTGGCACCAAAATTCTGTCCCGGATGCTGGCGCATATCGGTACCTTCCAGCTGACGCAGGTTTTCCCGAATCGCAATATATTCCATTTCCGGCGTAATAATGCCCTGTTTGGCATAGTGCATCTGGGTCACATTCTGGCCAAGTTTAGCCCGGCGTGGTTTTTGGATATGGGCAAAGCGGATATTGGCAGTACGGATATCGCGCAGACGTTGGCGACCAAACTCAGAACTTAAATCATCTAGCATTTCTGTGTCATTACGCTGTTCAATCCAGCCTTCACGCAGATTTGGCAGGCCTTTATTCAGATCAATTTCAACGTTTGGATCGGTATAAACCCCTGAAGTGTCATAGACCATCAACGGTGCATTATATTCACCGCCCAGACCAGTCGGGGTTTCGCTGAGAGAAATTTCCCGCATCGGCACCTGAATATCAGGACGTGAGCCTTGTAGATAGACTTTACGCGAAGCAGGCAGAATGCGGGTCAGATCACGCGCTTCCTGTTCGTGTGGAGTAAGGGGAGTTTCAGAAGAAAGATTCGTTAACTGGCTCATTGCAATGATCCTTATGAATGACATCAACGAATCAAGCACGACCAAAAACGTGGACAGAATTATCTGGGAGTAGATAAAACAAGGGTAGTCGTTTTTAGATGGCTTGATTCCTACGCAGGTATTAACCTGATCAGGTTCAACGGTACT
>NZ_DFDO01000274.1:0-3682 GCF_002367915.1 Acinetobacter sp. UBA3025 | reverse complement strand
TATTACTCGCGCTCCGTCAAGCGAAGTTAAATCTTAGCTTAGTTGGTATTTAAAAAGTAGCTTTAAATTGGGAGGAGTTGCTGATTTTCGGCTATCTCATCGATTTTTAAGAAAAGATTGTTTTAAAGACAGATCGCATCCTTAAAGCAGTCTTTACCATAGTTCTGTGAGGGTGGGGTGACTTGAGCATAATATAAAATCTGTTCAGTGCTGGAACGGTCACGATATTCCGCAGCTAAGGCACGCTGACGCTGTTCAGGATTCATGTCCAGAAACTCTAAAAATAATTGCGCCTGTGTCGATAACTTGGATTTCTGACCACGCGCTAGACCAATAATAGTTTCCAGATGGCTGGTTTCTACTGAATAACGGTCACGATAATCCTCAGAGATTGGCGATTGCTCGCTGCCTCTGAACAGGAAATAAGTATATTGTTTCAGCAGATATTCGGCATCGCGCTGATAGCTACTTTTCGGATAAGTTTGCAGATAATCTTCCCAGAATAAAGCGCGAGCGGCAATATTGGCAGCTTCAAGCTGCAAGCGTTTTTCAACCAAGACCGGTTCAATGTTCTGCTCAGCCAGATTCTCAATAAATACCTTTTCGGCAGCTGGTAAATACGGCGCGAAGATACGCGCCAGATATTCCGGACTACGACGATATTGCAGCGTGCCATTGCCCTGATCCAGCAGTTCTACATAGGCCTGACCTTTATGCTTCAATAAATACTGGTCGCGTGTAGTCAACTGTTCAAAGTGGCTTTGCTGAATGGTGGGATGCTGAGCCATATCCAAGGCATATTGTTCGAAAGCACGTTGCTGGAATTCGGTACGTTCCACATGCAGGAAGCGTTGATACATTTCGGTGGAACGCTGCATCAGGTGTTTCTGCTCGGCCAGTTCCATGAGCGGCAGACACACTTTCAGGTCCTGATTAATCTGTTCCAGTGCAAAAGTGGTGCGCTGTTCATTAATCTGGGACATGTTTTTTTCAATATTTTCACACATGAGAGTGAAATCGTTCGCGGGAGATTGAACGGTTTTAACCTCGGCCTGTTCCATTTCAACTTGCGGTTCTGAGGATTGCTGGCATCCGCCTACGAACAGCAAACTGCTGAAAACAAAACAAACTTTGAATATCGAATGAATTCGCGTTAACACTATGCTTCAGGACTCTATATAGATGAAATCAGAAATAACTGCCTTACTGGGAGCTATATTGTATAGATCTAATTCAAGTTCTATGTGTAGTATTGTGAATGGCTTTGTTAAGCTAGGATGCAGGAAGGGGAAAATAGGAGGAATATTGAATAAAATCGTGGATCTATAAGAGAAAATTAATAAAAGTCATACGTAAAAAATCAAAAGAAATCTTTAGTATTGCTGGGTTTAAAGCGCCTTAATCTGATGATTGAAATGGCTGTAGGGGTGAAAACTATAAAATGAAATTAAAACTCATCGTCAGTGCCTGTTTATTGGGTGTCAGTCCGACACTGTTTGCGCTGGATCTGCTTGAAGCTTATCAGCGTGCCCAGCAGAATGATCCGAACTGGCAGGCGAATCTGTTGCAATACCAGTCGGACCAGCTCAATCTGGGCATTGCCAGCGGAAATTTATTGCCGACTGTGACTTTATCTGGAAATGTGACCCGTAAAAACCAGTCTGCTGATAATTCATCGATAGAAGATTTGCCTGCCGAATTTGGGGAATTACAGGGTTCGAGTACGACCACGCGTCAGATTGCAGTTACTGCACGTCAGCCATTGTTTCGCTGGGATGCCTGGCAGGGTTATAAGCAGGTCAAAACCTCGGTAGAACTTAGTGAAGTTAATTTACGTCTGCAAAAGCAGCAGCATATTTTGCAGGTGGCAGAAGCCTATTTTAATGTTTTACGTCAGCAGTCTTTAACCACAGCTTATTTACAGGAAGAGCAGGCTTTATCAGAACAGCTAAAAATGATGAATGCCAAACTTCGAGAAGGGCTCGTGGCGAGAAGTGATGTCAGTGAAGCCAATGCCCAATATCAGAGTGCGCAAGCTAACCGGATTTCTACACAGGTGCAACTGGTGCTGGCACAGGAACAATTGGCTCAGTTGATTGGACCCTATCAGGAAAATCTGGCGGTTCTGCGTGAGGATTTCCAGTTTCAGAAACCTGTTCCGAGTAATATCGGTTCCTGGACCGAACTGGCACAAAACCAGAATCTGGAAATTCTACAGGCCCGTTTGCAGAAACGCTATTCGGAAGATGCCAAGCGGGTAGAGCAGGCGGCTCTCTATCCTCAGGTTGAAGCCGTCGGAACCTATGGCTATTTAAAGCAGACTCCTGAAACAGTGTTATCAACCAATGGTGATTTTGACCAGATTGGCGTCGAGGTCAACTGGAACCTGTTTACCGGGGGCCGAACCCAAAAAAGTATTCGTCAGGCCGGCGTAAATGTGCAGCGAAGTGAAGCCCAACTGGATGCCGCAATCCGCAAAGCCAACACCGATGTCAAACAGTCTTATCTGCAGGTAGAAACGGATGAGGCCAAGCTGAATGCACGTAAAGCAGCGATGCAGTCTTCAGATATTGTGTCTCAAGCTTCCAGAGCTCAATATCAGGAAGGTTTAAAAACCATGGTGGATGTATTGCTGGCGCAGCGTAATGCCTTCTCTGCTAAGACTGACTATCTGAATGCTAAATATGATTATTTGCTGCATGTACTGCAATTACAGGCTTCAGTAGGACAATTGACAGAAAAGGAACTGGCAGAGATGAATGCCTGGCTCATTGAATATGACCGTTCTTAAAGACGACTAATGAGTTGTCATCAAACTTTCATGATGGTCATGCTTTAATGACATTTCATGATGTGTTCTTGCCTTTTCCTGTTCTGGAGTAGATTTCCTTGAGTCCCAATAATCCTGTGCTCAGTCATCATATTTCTTCGCAATTCAATGAAGAATTGCAGGATGTAAATACCAAGTTCATGACCATGGGTGGCATGGTAGAACAGCAGGTAGCCAATGCCATTCATGCGCTGCTGGATACAGATGCTGCCATGGCGGTCGATGTGCAGTTTCAGGACAATATTGTGAACCGCCTGGAAGGTGAAATTGATGAGGCACTCACCCTGATTTTGGCTCGCCGTCATCCTGCTGCTATTGATCTGCGCATGGTGCTTGCCATGTCCAAGGCCAATACCGATCTGGAACGGATTGGAGATGAAGCATCGAAAATTGCCCGTATTGCCCAGACTTTGTGTGAAGAGGGTGGTTCACCACGCGGTTATATGGAAACCCGACATATTGGTAACCAAGTTCGAGTGATGATTCATGATGCATTGGATGCCTTTGCCCGTCTGGATGTAGACCAAGCACTGCGCGTGATGCAGGCCGATGCTGATATTGACCGCGAATATCAGTCCGCTACCCGTACCTTAATGACTTATATGATTGAAGATCCGCGGCATATTAGTCGAGTGATCAATGTACTTTGGGTACTACGCTCACTGGAACGCATTGGAGACCATGCACGTAATATTTCGGAACAGGTCATTTATATGGTCAAGGGCCTGGATGTACGTCATAGCAGTGTTGAAGAAATTGAACAAAAATTTCAGCGTTAAGCAAACCTAAATAATAGTAAAAAGCCTGCATTGTGCAGGCTTTTTTTATTTCAAAAAATGCTCTTGATATTGT
>NZ_DFDO01000183.1:0-8664 GCF_002367915.1 Acinetobacter sp. UBA3025 | reverse complement strand
GCAACTATTTTAAGAACCTTATTGGTTTAAATCCTTTATATAAGGCTAAGCCAGCATGAAAAGGTCTTATAACTTTGGTTCTACTACTTTAGCGAGCAGATTTACCAGTTCTGCATTTTGCAGCTCAACTTTTTGCAGTTTAGCCGTAGTCTGATCCAGTACTTCCTGCTGAACATGCATTTTTTTCGCCAGATCCTGCATAATTTCCAAGGTCTTTTTTAAATTTTCTTCCAGATGCGCCACTTTTTCCTCAACTGGCACGCCTTCCACACTTTGTGAACTCTCATTATTATTAAATTGCAGCCAGATCAAAAAGATTACAGCCAAGGTTAGTAATATAATAAATCCCCAGATCAACATCATGTGCTTGCTCTTATTCCATTTAATTATCTTTATCTTAACGAAAAAATATCCAGATCATAGAAATATTCGGCATAAATCCAAAGCTTTTCGATCAATTACGTCCAAGTTCTTATTCATTTTCCTCTAATTTTTTAATCTCGCATAAAAAAGCACCCCATTTGGGATGCTTTCAAAATAGCTTAATCTGTGTAAAAGGATTCACAGAGATCCAGTAACCGGTTGGCATAACCCCATTCATTATCATACCAGGCAAATACTTTGGCCTGATGCCCCACTACCAGGGTTTGGGTCAGATCCACAATCAATGAATAAGGCGAATGATTAAAATCGCTAGAGACCAAAGGCTCATCTGTCACAAACATGATTTCAGCAAAATCCTGACGTGCCGCATTAATTAATACTTCATTCAACTGATGATCAGTAATGGGTGACTGAGAAATAAAAGTCAGATCAATGGCCGCGACATTAATGGTTGGAACACGAATCGAATAACCATCAATCCGGTTTTCCATCTTTGGCATCACACGCTTGAGCGCACCCAAAGCTGAAGATGTGGTTGGAATAATATTTTGCCCAGAAGCACGGGCACGTCTTAAATCACGATGGGCATGATCCAGTACTGACTGATCCGCAGTCACCGCATGAATTTCAGTCATCAGTGCAGTCTCAATCCCAAAGGCATCATCAATGATTTTGACTAGCGGTACCAATGCCTGCGTAGTACAGGAAACACTGGAAATAATCTGGTCACTTTCTTTGACATCACGATGGTTGACGCCATAGACAATTGCAGCATCCACCGTATCAAACGGTGCAGCGCCGATAATCACCCGTTTTGCCCCGGCAGTAATATGCTGAGTCGCAGCCTCACGCGAACGGAATAAGCCGGTACATTCCAATACCACATCAATATTCAGTTCATGCCATGGCATTTCCACCGGATTCGCCTGTCTTAACACCTGAACTTTCTGATAAGCATCGCGATAAGTGACATGCAGGTAGGCATACTCATCTTCATAAGTCAGATCAACCTGCCCCGGGAAACGGCCATGAGTAGAATCATATTTAAATAAATGCAATAAGGTTTCAACGTCGGCAACGTCATTAATGGCAACGATGTCAAAATTAAAATCTTTCGGATTTTCAAACCATGCACGCAACACATTGCGTCCGATTCGTCCAAAACCATTAATTGCGATACGTTGCATCGACGTTCCCTACTGCGGCATAAAACTTTGTGCGCCTATATTAATGGAATTATCCAGCTGACTGATAACTATTCAGCTAAATCCACTAAAAATTACACAGAATGTCCAATATTTCATCGAAAAATTCATGCTTTGCTTGAAGTAATCCAGTCTTTCTATCAGCGAGAATTAAGATAAATTGCTGTAATGACAATAGCTTTTGATTTTGCAGGGCATTTTTCTGATTTTTCTAATATCCATTCCTTATAGTTTTATGATCTATAAATATGAAAATCATTGGTTGAACAGGCATTTTCCGTTATAATTTGGCGTTTTTAAATATTTAAGCCCCGCATTGCAGCAGAGAACCAACCTTCTTGTCAGACTGTGATGTTTTTAGCCAAATCGGAAATTATGGAGTGACTTGGTTGTGAGTACTCGTTTTATGACATCAGCTGAAATTCGCGAAGCTTTTTTAAGCTACTTTGAATCGCAAGGGCATACACGTGTCGCGTCGAGTTCTCTGGTTCCTGCCAACGACCCAACATTATTGTTTACCAATGCTGGTATGAACCAGTTTAAAGACTGCTTCCTGGGTCTGGAAAAACGTGACTACGTTCGTGCAACATCTTCACAAAAATGTGTACGTGCAGGTGGTAAACACAACGACTTAGATAACGTTGGCTACACAGCTCGTCACCACACATTCTTTGAAATGCTGGGTAACTTCTCGTTTGGTGATTACTTCAAACGTGATGCGATTAAATTTGCTTGGGAATTTCTGACCGGCGACAAATGGCTGGCACTGCCTAAAGACAAATTGTACGTAACTGTGTATCACACTGATGACGAAGCGTTTGATATCTGGAATAAAGAAGTTGGTCTAGATGCCAGTCGTATTATCCGCATTGGTGATAACAAAGGCGAAAAATACGCATCAGACAATTTCTGGGCAATGGGCGATACTGGTCCTTGTGGTCCATGTTCTGAAATCTTCTATGATCACGGTGAGCACATTTGGGGTGGCCTGCCTGGTACACCTGAAGAAGATGGCGACCGTTTCATCGAAATCTGGAACAACGTATTCATGCAGTTCAACCGTACTGCGGATGGCGTCCTGCACCCTCTTCCAGCACCTTCTGTTGATACCGGTATGGGCCTTGAGCGTATTTCTGCGGTTCTGCAACATGTCAACTCTAACTATGAAATCGACCTGTTCCAAAACCTGTTAAAAGCTGCTGCTGAAATTATCGGTCTAGATACTTCAGATATTGAAGCGAAAGCACAAGCTGAAAACAAACCGGTTGAATACCCTGCTTCACTTAAAGTTGTGGCTGACCATGCACGTTCATGCTGCTTCCTGATTGCGGATGGTGTGAACCCTTCGAATGAAGGTCGTGGTTATGTACTGCGTCGTATCATCCGCCGTGCAGTTCGTCACGGTAACAAATTGGGTGCGACAGGTTCATTCTTCCACAAAATGTTGAAGCCTTTGATTGAAGTGATGGGTGCTGCCTACCCTGAACTTGAAGCAAACAAAACACGTATCGAAGCTGCATTGCTGAAAGAAGAAGAACAATTCGCGAAAACACTTGAGCAAGGTTTGAAATTGCTTGAAGGTGAATTAGCTCAACTGAAAGGTTCTGTGATTCCAGGTGAAGTTGTATTCAAACTTTATGATACTTACGGCTTCCCAACTGACCTTACAGCAGATATCGCACGTGAACGTGATTTAACGATTGACGAAGCTGGCTTTGAAAAAGAAATGGCTGCACAACGTCAACGCGCACGTGATGCCGGTAAATTCGCAATCGACTATAACAGTGTCGTTAAAGTTGAAGGCGAAACTCAGTTTGAAGGTTATGACGCAACCGCGGGTCAAGGTCAAATCATCGCAATCTATAAAGATGGCGAACAGGTTGACGAAGTGGTTGAAGGCGATGAAGCATTAATCGTTCTTAACCAGACTCCTTTCTATGCAGAAAGTGGTGGTCAAATCGGTGATACAGGACTCTTCAAAAACGATACTGGTATTTTCGAAGTTCAGGATACCAAGAAATCTGGTGGTGCGTTCGTTCACCAAGGTATCGTGACTATGGGTAATCTAAAAGTTACTCAAAACGTGGAAGCAACGGTTAAAGCCGAGATTCGTGCTGCAACTGCTCGTAACCACTCTGCAACTCACTTGCTGCACGCTGCCCTACGTCAAATCCTGGGTTCACACGTACAGCAAAAAGGTTCATTGGTTGCTTCTGACGTATTACGTTTCGACTTTGCCAACGATCAGCCTGTGACTTTCGAACAGTTGCAAGAAATTGAACGTCTGGTAAATGCCGAAGTGATTGCCAACACGCCTGTTACCACTGAACTGCTCGACATCGAATCTGCGAAAGCCAAAGGTGCGATGATGCTGTTCGGTGAGAAATACGGTGAAGAAGTTCGCGTATTGTCTATGGGTTCAGTGATTGACGAAAAAAACTTCTCAATCGAGCTGTGTGGCGGTATTCACGTGAAACGTACAGGTGACATCGGTCTGTTCAAAATCACTTCTGAAGGTGGTGTCGCAGCAGGTGTACGTCGTATTGAAGCAGTAACTGGCGCTAAAGCTGTTGAAGCCATGCAGAAAGTCGATCGTGATGTTCAATATATCAATGGTTTGTTAAAAGCACAGAACCATCAAACAGTCGAAAAAGTTGAAGCTGTGGTGGACACTGCGCATCAATTGCAAAAACAGATTGAACAGCTGAATCAAAAATTGGCAAGCCTACAAGCCGGTGAACTTTTAAGCCAGGTTCAAGAGCTTGCTGGTCGTAAAACATTAATCACGACTGTTCAGGGTATGGATGCGAAAGCACTACGTAACCTGCACGATGGTGTGAAATCAAAATTAGAAAATGCAGTCATTGTTCTTGCAGGTGTAGAGGGTGACAAGGTTAGCTTGATTGCATCTGTAGCTAAAGACTTTACTGCTTCTATTAAAGCGGGTGACATCATCAAACACTTGGCAACTGAGCTAGGTGGTAAAGGTGGTGGTAAACCTGACTTGGCACAAGGTGGCGCGCCACTTAACGAGAAGTTTGCTCCAGTGATGGCTGATTTAGCAGCTTGGCTTGAAGCAAAATAAAAACTTCATTTTGTGTAACTGACCCTGATCGGAAAATCAGGGTCATGGTTTATATGGAACAACTATGGCATTAATCGTTCAAAAATATGGCGGTACCTCAATGGGTACTCCCGAGCGCATTCTCAATGTTGCTCGTCGTGTGAAGCGCTGGCATGACCATGGCCACAAGGTGGTTGTAGTCGTATCTGCTATGAGTGGTGAAACCAACCGCTTGCTTGCTCTCGCGAAAGCCATTACCGAAACCCCTGACCCACGTGAACTTGACCAAATGGTTTCTACGGGTGAACAGGTAACGATTTCCATGTTAGCTATGGCGCTGAATTCAATTGGCGTTGAAGCTAAATCTTTAACTGGTCGCCAGGTTGGTATTAAAACTGACAGCGCATTCACCAAAGCACGTATCGAATCTATTGATACCGATGTATTGACTGAAAACCTGGATGCAGGCCGCGTGATCGTGGTGGCTGGTTTCCAGGGCTTTGATGCTGATGGCAATACCACAACTTTAGGCCGCGGTGGTTCTGATACTTCAGGTGTCGCACTTGCTGCAGCGCTTAAAGCGGATGAATGTCAGATTTACACAGACGTTGATGGCGTATATACGACTGACCCTCGTGTTGCGCCTAAAGCGAAAAAAGTAGACCGTATCTCTTTCGAAGAAATGCTGGAAATGGCATCTTTAGGTTCTAAAGTTCTTCAAATTCGCTCTGTAGAATTTGCAGGCAAGTACCAAGTGCCTTTACGCGTACTCTCAAGCTTCGATAATGACAATGATGGCGCATTTGACGAAGACTTCAAAAACAACGTCGGAACTCTTATTACTACTGAACTGGAAGACAACATGGAACAGCCAATTATCTCTGGTATCGCGTTCAACCGCGACGAAGCTAAACTGACTATTCTGGGTGTTCCAGATGAGCCAGGTATTGCATCTAAAATTCTTAAACCAATTGGTGATGCCAATATCGAAGTGGATATGATTATCCAGAACGTTGAAGAAGATGGTACAACTGATTTCACGTTTACTGTAAACCGCGGTGAACTCGCTAAAGCCAAAAAAATCCTTGAAGAAACTGCTCAAGCGATTGGCGCACGTGAAGTTGCAACTCGTGATGACATCGTAAAAGTGTCTATCGTAGGTGTAGGTATGCGTTCTCACGCTGGTGTAGCGAGCAAAATGTTCACTGCCCTTGCTGATGAAGGCATCAACATCCTGATGATTTCTACTTCTGAAATCAAGATTTCAGTAATTATCGAAGAGAATTATCTTGAGCTTGCAGTTCGCTCACTTCACACTGCGTTTGGTTTAGACCGTGAACATGGTGAATCTAGCGCACGCGCTTAAGAGAACTACAAAATACCGTCATTGTCTGACAGTATTTCATTAAATCTCTACAAAAATGCAGGGCCACTATAGTTTTTTTTATAGTGGCTCTGTTATATTAAGCCTAAGGATTTTCAACAGTCTGGATAGTTAACCTCTTCATTTCATGGACAGGACTTTCTATTCAAACTTTAATTATATAATTTTAGGTTGTGTTTTTTTATTACATTCAATAGATTGCAGGTTTTGCATTTTGCAAGGAGAGAAACATGCTGATTTTGACTCGACGCGTCGGGGAAACTTTAATGATCGGAGACCAAGTCAGCGTGACTGTACTTGGCGTAAAAGGCAACCAGGTTCGTATTGGGGTAAATGCTCCGAAAGAAGTCTCTGTACACCGAGAAGAGATTTACCAGCGTATCCAGCATGAACGTGCAATGCATGAACATCTTCAGCATATTGACCAGGATTATCAGCCTTCTTCTTATGAAGATGATAACCAGACACAAAATAACTTTAACCGTTAATTTTGTATGAATATAAAAGCGGCTTTTAAGCCGCTTTTAATTTGTCTAATTTTCAACTGCATAGCAAAATAATCAGACTTTATCCTGCCTGCTGCTGATCAAGCAACGCTGCCAGCACTTTTTTCACCGGTCCGAAACTACGACGGTGCTCATCAATCACCCCGTGTAAGGCAATCGCTTCAAAATGTGCTTTGGTCGGATAACCCTTATGCTTGGCAAAGCCAAATTGTGGATACTTCTGATCCATCTCTACCATCTGGCGATCCCGGGTCACTTTTGCCAGAATACTGGCTGCCGAGATTTCAGGATGCAGAGCATCCCCACCTACAACCGCATCACAGCTCATCGCAAGACCCTGAGGAATCTTGTTGCCATCGACCAGTACATGTTCCGGCTGAATGCTTAATGCTTCCACAGCGCGGCGCATTGCCAGCAAAGAGGCCTGCAAAATATTATGCTCGTCGATTTCTGCCGCAGAGGCTTCAGCGATGGCCCAAGCCAGTGCTTTTTCCTGAATCTCAATAAAAAGTTTTTCGCGCTTCTTCTCGCTTAGCTTCTTGGAATCATTTAAGCCCTCAATCGGGTTATTCGGATCCAATATCACAGCCGCAGCGACCACCGATCCTACTAATGGCCCACGCCCTGCTTCATCTACACCAGCAATATTCATTTTATTTCCCATAAAAAATAGGCTGAACCAGTCAGCCTATTCAAATTTGATTTTGACTTAGTTTACCGCTTCCGCCACGCAAGCGTTAATAGTATTTGCAACGACATTGCCTACAATAGTTGCACGTGCTGCTGGGTCAATTGCTGCAGTCGCCAAATCTACCGCAGTCACGTTTTGTGGTGCTTTTTCACTCACGCAACCACAAATTTCAGACTGGATATTCTGTTTTTGTGTTTCTGTCATTAAACGTGTTGCAGTTTGCCAAGCCGGAATATTATTTAGTTCAGTAACACATTTTGCATTGATGGCAATTTTAATGGCTGCAGAACCGAGTTGCTGACCTGTACTTGCTTGAGTTGGGGTGCCTGTACCTTGGGGTGCTACGCAGGCAGAAAGAACAAGTGCTAATGGAGCAACAACAGCCAATAATTTTTTCACGGATTTTATCCTTTTTTCAGCTTTTAAAATATGCGGCTATTGTGCCGAAGTTTATCGCAATAAGAAATCTAAAAATGCGCCATGATGTCTAATCTGCGCACAGCCAGATTCACAGTTATCATAGAATGAAGACTCACTACTAATCTAAGGGTAAAGCCTGAATGATCCAGCACCCAAAAAATCTTTAATTGATAAACTCACCCATACAACCTTTTAAGCTATTGGCAATTGCTTTACGGGTCAGCTCTTTTTTAGTTTCTTCATCAACGGTTGCTTTTAACAGGGTTCTAGCCGGAACACCTTCCAAAGCATGCTCACCCACACAGCCACACACTTTTTGCTGTAAATGCTGTTTATTGGCTTCAGCCATGAAATAAGTCCCCATTTTCCAGACTTTGGAATCTTTCAGCTCTTGACCACACTGATATTCAATCACAGGTTTCAAGGCTTTCTGAGTCATTGAGGTATCTGCACAAGCAGGATTGATTAAGCTAACAGCCAGAACAGGCCACAGGAATTTTAATTTCATCTTCGGTTCACAGATCAGATTAAATAAAAAGGCAGAGCGAACTCTACCCTCTTTGGGCTAACAAATTTGCTGAAATGATATTTTAAGCGAGTGCCTGAATCAGGCTGACCCATTTCTGTTTTTCAGCATCAGAAATAAATGAAGCTTCAAAAGAATTAATTGCCAGCTGTTTTAGCTCATCATTGCTTAGGTCCAAAGCTTCAGCAATGGCAATGAAATTGTCATTCATATAACCACCGAAATACGATGGATCATCTGAATTCACTGTGACATGGACACCCTGCTGCAACAGGCGACGGATATTATGCTGCTGCATATCATCCACAACACACAGCTTTAGGTTTGAAAGTGGACATACTGTAAGCGGCATCTTCTCTGCAATCAAACGCTGCATCAATTCTGGATCTTCTTCAGATCGAACACCATGATCAATACGGTTAACTTTTAATAAATCCAGAGCTTCCCAGACATATTCTGCCGGACCTTCTTCACCCGCATGTGC
>NZ_DFDO01000068.1:0-6164 GCF_002367915.1 Acinetobacter sp. UBA3025 | reverse complement strand
CTAGTGTGATTGTCGGAGTATTTATGCTGGGTGTGGGCTTCTATTTAACTCAGCTGGCTTTAGCGCAGGCATAAAAAAGTCAGGAAATTGGAGGTAATTTCCTGACATAAACCGCGATTTAAATTGAGAAAAAATCGGAGGTTTTAAGTTTAACCACGTTTAAAACGGGCAAAACGTTTGTTAAAGCTCGCTACGCGACCTTCATTACTGGTTTGACGTTGCTCACCGGTATAGAACGGATGTGAAGCACTCGAAATATCTAGGGTGACATAAGGATAGGTCTTACCTTCATATTCCTTGGTCTGGCTAGAAGTCATGGTACTGCCAATCACGAAGTAGGCATCAGCATTGGTGTCATGAAATAAAACTTCTCGATATTCGGGATGGATGTCTGGACGCATCGTAATATTCCTCTTGTAATTTAAGAGTAATGTTATAATGTAACATTAGATATTTCAAGTGAAGTAGGGTTACAGCTTGTAAGCTTATTACTGCAACCTAACTGCGACTTGGCACAATTTCCTCAAATACATCACTCAAATCATCATGTACTTTCAAATGAATCAAGTTCCAGTATTGTCCGGAAATAGTACGGTTTACCATTAAAGTATCTGGCGATGGTTTGAATACATCCCAATATTTCAGAGAAGGTTTGAGCAATTCCATTCCATCATGATGTGCTGAGTTTTCAGCAAAATCATAATTAGTGGTTAAAGGGCGCATCAGCACTTCTAGCCATTGCTCATACAGATCGGCCGGAAATTTTCCGGTTTCTGTCAGGGTATGCAGGGCATCCAGTTGCTGTTCAATGGTCGAAATATCCTTATCACGGGCTGCATGGATCAGTTCCTTGAAATGAGTAATGATCTCGGTAGAAAGGGTTTTAACACCGCCGTAATCGTAAATAATCACCGAGCCATCTTCACGGAAGGCAAAGTTCCCTGGATGCGGATCACAGTGGAAACGTTTCAGATAGAAAATTTCCTGACCAATCGCACGGAATAAACGACGGCCTAGGGCATTACGGGTTTCTAGCGGCCATTGGCTGGCCGTTTCCATACTTTCGCCCTGTTCCAGGCTTAAGGTCAGAATATGGCGGGAAGAATATTCACTAAATACTTTTGGAATAACAATTTGATGATCGAGTGATTCATGAAAGGCGCGTGCCACTTCCAGATTCTGTGCTTCAATTTCATAATTGAGTTCATTGTCCAGACTATGCTGAATTTCTTTGAAGAGTTGATCCTGCAATTTGCGGTCAATTTTCAGTACACCCATCAAACGTAAGGCGAGACGAACCTGTTTCAGGTCACTTTCACAGGCTTCTTCCACTCCCGGATATTGCACCTTGACCACAACCTGCTGGCCATCGGGTAGTGTCGCTTTATGCACCTGTCCGATCGAGGCTGCGGCAAAAGGCTGCTCATCAAACTGCTGGAATAGATCCTGCAAAGATTTGCCCAATTCTTTTTCGACCTGAGACTGAATCTCTTTAAATGGCATCGGTGGAGCCTGACGCTGCAATTTGGAAATGGCTCGAGCAACTTCAGGCGGGAAAATATCTTTATATTGCGAGGCAATCTGGCCGACTTTCATCACCGCACCTTTCATTTCCCCCAAGGTATCAGCAATCTGTACTCCAATATCCTGAAATAATTTACTGCGTGCAGCATTTTTCTGCTCTTCATCCGCAGTTAAATTTTTAATCGAATTGGATAGGGTTTTACTTGCAATACTTGCGGTCATTCCAGCCAATTTCATAAAGCGGCGACCAGGCGTTCGAGCCGTTTTTGCCATGCGAGATTCCTCAAAATCACCATTTTTATGGGTGTATTTGATCATAGGTGACAAACTATAAATTGCCTATATTTAATTGTAGATGTTATGTTGCAAAGCTTCTCAAAGTATTCATATTTGCTTGATATTGTTCACTTGATTTATACAATTTTTAAACCATCTTGGTATCTGTACGGCAGTTTTTGAATCAATTATTTAATTATTCTGAAGAGGGCAAAGCATGATTTTTGAGTTCCTTTCTATGAGGAAAGGCTTAAAATAATCGCATCTCAAGATCAAGAAATTTCAATGAAAGTCTATCGATATTTTACTGGTAAAGATGATGTGAATTTTTGTGCCCGTGTGACCAAGGCACTCAATGAAGGCTATGAACTTTATGGTGCGCCAACTATGACCTTTAATGGAACAGATGTGATTGTGGGGCAGGTAGTAATTAAGGAAGTGGCAGATGAGTCGGAGATTCCACAGGGATTAAAAGATGCATTAAATCAGTAATTCAATGCATCTTTTTAAATAATAAGAGGATTAGGCACGCTGGCTTAAACGTTTGTTATTGCCATAAAGCCGTGCCAGCAATAAAACACAGGCCACGCTCAGACCGACAATCAGACCGACCCAGACGCCTGCCGCCCCCATATCTCCAAAACGGGACAAATAAACCCCCACCGGGAAGGCAATCACCCAATAGGCAATCATGGTGATCCACATTGGGCCTTTGGTATCCTGCATACCGCGTAAGCAGCCTGCAGCACTGATCTGCCAGGCATCCATCAGCTGATAGGCCACTGCAAAGAGCACCAGATAAAGCGCGATCTGGGTCACCATCGGGTCAGAAGTATAGAGCGCTACGATTTCACTACGGAACACCCAAAGCATTAGCATGATCAGCAGAGCTAGAATCGTCGCGGTCATCAGACCTAAACCTTGTACTCTACGCATGGCATCCCAGTTCTGTTCACCATAGTAAGTTCCCACCCGAATGGTCAGCGCAATGGCCAGAGACATCGGAATCATGAATAATTGTGAGGTAACGGAAATAGCAATCTGGTGAGCGGCCACAATGGTTTCACCTAATGGACTCAAGACAATCGCTGCGGTACTAAAAATACTCACTTCAAAGAAAATTGCCAGTCCGATCGGAAAGCCCAGCTTTAAAATCCGTTTCAGCCAATATCCGTTCAGCTTTTCCCAGTGTCTAAATGGCTGACTGCTTTGATAGACCCGATTTTTAAAAATATACAGTGCCAGACTCATTAACATGAGCCATTGCAGAATTGCTGTAGCAAAACCACAACCGGCACTGCCCAGTGCCGGAATTGGACCAACTCCATACATAAAAATGAAGTTTAATGGAACCAGAAGCAGTAGCGCCATGAGGCTAATGGCAGTGACCGGACGCGGGTAACCAATGGCCTCAGAATAGCCGCGTAAAGCCGCATACATAGTCACAGCAGGCATACCAAAACCGATCGCATGCAGGAACAGGCCAGCTTTAGGTTGCAGGCTTTCTGGGACACCTAGTAAAGGTAAAGTGAGGGGCAAAACTTGTAAAATCAGACCCGCAATCACCCCCAGGATGAATGCGACCCATAATGATTGCCGCGCAATTGTAGCGATTTTTCCAGGTGTACGTGCGCCTTTGGCTTCCGCCACTAAAGGTGTAGTGGCGATCATGATACCGCTAAAAAGCAGCATGACTGGAATCCAGAGACCGACACCGACCGCAATCGCTGCCAGGTCAGTCGGTGAGAGACGTCCGGCCATAATGGTATCAATCAGGCCCAAACCTGCCTGGGAAAATTGTGTGACCAGAATGGGCAACATCAGATGGAACAGCTGTTTTAATTCATAACGACGGGTTGTGGCTGTCAAAACATTAGACACAAAAATTACTCATTAGTGATCATGTGCTTAGAGATAAAGGTTTAGCGTTGTAAAGTGAGAAGCACACCAATAAAAATCACCACGCCACCTAAAAGACGTTGCCAGTTCACCGGCATTTTTTCATTGCCCAGCAGACCAAACTGATCGACGATCATGGACATCACCATCTGACCAAAAATAATCATTCCGGTCAGTGTCAGGAAGCCCATTTTAGGTGCAGCATAAATGCTCATGCTGATCGCATAAACACCTAAAAATCCACCTAACCAGAGATACCAGGGAACTGCAATCAGCTCCTGTAAGCCTGGTTTGGGATGTGACTGAAACAGCACGATGCCGGCAAGTACTATTGTACCAATCAAAAAGGAAAAAAATGCAGCTTGAATAGGAGAATATAAATATTCTTTTAATTGGGTATTAATAGCCGTCTGTAAGGTCAGCAAGACCCCGATTGCAAAGACCAAAGGTAGTAAAATAAGGAGCTGGGAGGATATTTTCATAATTTTAACTATCTAATTCTATTTAAATTTTTAGGCATTAGGCGATGGCGATTTTAATTTTAGCAGTGTTGTTGCCGAGTCATGTTAAAATTACGCTAGATCTTGTAGTTGTTTTTGAGTAGTTCTTTGGCTGAATTAAATCCTGCACTTATTCCCTTATCCCTGTATATCCATATGCCGTGGTGTGTACGTAAATGTCCGTATTGTGACTTTAACTCGCATGCCGTACCTGATGGAAAACTCTCTTTGGATCTGGAACGGGAATATCTGCATGCGCTGGTAGATGACTTTAAAACTCAGGTTGATTTTGCCCAAGGCCGTTCGGTTCATAGTGTATTTATCGGTGGGGGAACGCCGTCACTGATCTCTGCTGCAGGTTATCAGTGGTTATTTACAGAACTAAAAGCACTGATTCCTTTTGAAGAGAATTGTGAAATCACGCTGGAAGCCAATCCGGGTACAGTGGAGCATGATCCATTTGCTGGCTATTTAGCAGCTGGTATTAATCGTCTTTCGATTGGCGTGCAAAGTTTTAATACCGAGCATCTAAAAAAGCTGGGCCGAATCCATAGCAATGAAGATGCGATCTCGGCGATTGGCCTGGCGCGTGATGCTGGTTTTCAACGGATCAATGTCGACTTGATGCATGGCTTGCCTGAACAGACGCTGGAGCAGGCACTCAATGACCTGAAACTGGCAGTCGAGAATGGTGCTACGCATATTTCGTGGTATCAGTTAACTATTGAGCCAAATACCGTGTTTTTCCGTACTCAGCCGATTTTACCGGTCGATGAAGTACTAGAAGAGATTCAGGAACAGGGCGAGGCCTATTTAAAAGCCAATGACTTTATCAATTATGAAGTCTCTGCCTGGCGTAAAGAATTACCTTCGGCACATAACCTGAATTACTGGCAATTTGGTGATTATCTGGCCATTGGAGCAGGGGCGCATGGAAAAGTGACTCAACCGGATGGTGTTTACCGTTTCCAGAAAACCCGTTTGCCTAAAGACTATTTAGCCAAAGTGCCAGCTGAACATTTGCAGTTTAAGCGCATCGAAGTGACAGATATGCCTTTTGAATTTATGATGAATGCCTTACGTTTAAATGATGGCGTGGAAGCAAAGCTTTATCTTGAACGAACAGGCTATAGTCTGGATACACTGGATGAATTGCTGACTTCATTGCGCCAACGTCAATTAATGGTAGAAGATGCAGAACGTCTGGCATGTACTGAGCAAGGTCACATCTTTTTAAACTCTGTGCTGGAAGAGTTTCTTTAGTTGCCTAATCTATCCGAATAATTAATCCAGTTTAAAAAGAAAAAGTCCGATGAGTTACATCGGGCTTTTCCTTCTCTCTCCACTATGCATTTAAGCCATTCGGATTAACGATATTTAGGCGGTAACTTGTGATGTGGGCCATTGTGATGGTTTTTGTTGAAGAAGCCCTTATGGTCTTTCTTGCCAAATTTATCATGACGATCATGCTGGTTAAAATGCGCTTTAGGAGGTGCTTTATGGAAACCACCTCTATGCGGCATTGGTTTCTTATCAAAATGATGCGCTGACGGTGTTGGATGACGATGATCCGGTCCAGGCGCCGCCATTGCTGACATAGTGGCTGTTGTTGCGATCAAGCCAATCATTAAAGAAGAAACTAATTTTTTCATGATCATACTCATATTTATTCAATGAGCTCATCATAGGAGTCAGTGATGTAGGGAAGATGGAGCTATAGACAAGACTTTTGTAAATTTCAAGATTTCTGTTAAATTTTTATTTAAGTGTTTAATAAATAAAAATTTTATTAAAAATTCTATATTTTTATGGGCAATTTTTGATTTTAAAATCATCAAAACTCTTCTCAGTTTCTTCATGTCTTAACATGACTAAAATTAGATGAAGAAATTTAGGACAAGATGATGAATGAAAAGCGAATATTTAATTATCTTTAAATTTTAATTAGGGTGTGTTGACACTTTT
>NZ_DFDO01000251.1:11019-11171 GCF_002367915.1 Acinetobacter sp. UBA3025 | reverse complement strand
AATCGCATCCGCATCTTTCAATACTTCATTGACATCTTGGCTTTCAAGCTCTTCAGCATTGACATAGTCGATCTGAACTTTCACGCGGTTTTGAATACCGGCATGTAAAAGTGCTTCATTCACAGACTTATAGGCATCTGGAAGTTCAACAT
>NZ_DFDO01000251.1:10382-10734 GCF_002367915.1 Acinetobacter sp. UBA3025 | reverse complement strand
TTTACCAACCATTGCCACACGAACGGTGTATTCAGGGTTCAGTAAAGCTTCTACCACATTATCCCAGTCAGACAGGTCTGCTTCTGGAAGATTGTCATAGCCGAAACGTTCACAGATGAGATCGTCAACGTTCTGTTCATAGAAAGTACGTGGAATCTGGTAGATCGTACGTGCATCTTTACACACGACTACTGCACGCGCTTCTACGTTAGTGAACAAGGCAATTTTACGCGTCGTATCTGCATCAACATCATGTTCAGTACGGCAGATCAAAATGTCTGGTTGAATACCAATAGACAGAAGTTCTTTTACTGAGTGTTGAGTTGGTTTAGTTTTTAATTCTGCTGCAGAC
>NZ_DFDO01000251.1:9929-10109 GCF_002367915.1 Acinetobacter sp. UBA3025 | reverse complement strand
TGACCAAGTTCAACCATTAACTGACGTACAGATTCCATGAATGGGAGAGATTCAATGTCACCTACAGTACCGCCGATCTCAACGATCGCAACGTCATAACCTTCGCCAGCGCGAAGTACACGTTCTTTGATGTTGTCAGTAATGTGTGGAATAACTTGTACAGTACCACCCAGGTAGTCA
>NZ_DFDO01000251.1:0-9767 GCF_002367915.1 Acinetobacter sp. UBA3025 | reverse complement strand
CACCCAGGTAGTCACCACGGCGTTCTTTATTCAGAACATCCTGGTAAACACGGCCTGATGTAAAGTTATTCAGTTTGGTCATTTTCGCACGACGCAAGAAACGTTCGTAGTAACCCAAGTCTAAGTCTGTTTCAGCACCGTCTTCTGTAACAAAAACTTCACCGTGCTGGAATGGGCTCATAGTCCCTGGATCGACATTAATGTATGGATCCATTTTTACCATGGTCACTTTTAAACCACGGGCTTCTAAAAGTGCAGCAACAGAAGCAGCTGAAATACCTTTACCTAGTGATGAAACAACACCACCAGTCACGAAAATAAAATGGGTCATTGGGTTTCTCGTACAATCGAGCCTAAATCGGCCTGCAATGTTGCGCAATTTTACTTTACCTTGTACCAATAAAGCAAAGTCAATCCGCATCAAATCAAAGAACAATAAACAATTGACTATTCTAACAGCAATTCCTGAAAAAAATTACAGTAAGTTCATATGATTTATATATTGCATTTTGCTGCTATAATAGGAACATTCACACCCTACACTATTCTGTTTGATGCAATGATGATGAAGAAACTTTTAATCTGTACCCTGATCCTGACTGGCCTTACACTGACTGGTTGTGTAAAAAAAGAAGCTCCAAAAGAAGAAGAACAAACCGAAGTTACTCCAGCATCTGAAGTGGTTGCTCCGGAACCTGTACAACTTGAGCCTGTTGAACCATTAGAATCAACACCAGTTGAACCGGTTGAAGAAGCACCAGCAGCACCGACTGTTGAAATCCAGCGCGAACAAACTGCGAATACTACGACTGAAATTCGCCGTGAAGTTAAAAAACCGGAACCTGCTCAATCAGAGTCTGCGCCTGCAGCTGAAACAAACTCAAGCACTGAGCAGCCTGCAAAACCTGCAGCAACACCAGCCGCTCCTAAAAACAACTCATCTTCTGCAAATAAGTCTGAAGATGATGCAGTTGCAGATGCAATTGCTGCTGCTATGCCAGCACTTGAAAACTAATATAATCCTTCATCAAAAAAACCCAGCTTATGCTGGGTTTTTTATGGTTTAAAAATCTCTTTCAAGCTGCCGTTGGAGTATCGGAAAGTTGCAGTAAATAATCTGCCATCAGACGAGTGGCCCATGATTCTGTCTGCATTAAGCCCTGATAAAAGCCACAATGGCTACCTTTTTTAGTGGTGACGACCACAATATTTGGCATGGCTCGAATGACATCCTTATACGGTTCCAGATTCTGGATATGACAGACCGGGTCATCTTCCGAATTCAAAATCATCAATGGAATTTTGACATTTTCAAATACATAAATTGGATTGGTGGCCTTGGTATAACTTTCATAATCTGAAAAGCCTGCCAGCTCATAGTAGCGCTGTTCAAATTCAGACAAGTCTTTCACCTCAAGCAATTGCTTCCATGAAGGATAAATCTGCCAGGTTTCCTGATAAGGATGGATAAAACGTTTGATCAGTTTTTTAGCCATGACTTTGCTATAAAACGGATGTACATAGGCAAAACCGGTTTCAGTGTTATAGCCTGGGCATAAAGCAAAGGCTGCTTTGAGTGGGGTTTGCTCGCCCTCTTCACCCAAGTAGCGAACCAGCAATCCTGTCCCCGCAGAGGAACCCACACCATAGAGATCGGATTGAGGAAACTTGTCCTGAATATAGAGCAACTGTTCACGCAGATCTTGGGTTGAACCAAACAAGTTCATTTTTGGCACAGGCATTGGCAGGTCAGCATGACCACGGCGCAAACACAGAGCAACACGCCAGCCTGTATATTTATGTAGGTCACGCACCAGCTCCCGCATGGATTCCGGAGAGCCGGTAATGGTATGCAATAGCACAATGGTAGGTGTACTTGGCGGTAAATCTAAACCATACCAGGCAATGCCAGTAATGCCGCCATCGGACATATTCAGCTGCTCAAGCACATCATATTGCAGCTTAATCGTGCGTTTTTTTATCAAGTCCAGATATAGAATGTGCGCATGCGCATTCGATAACCACGGTGTTGGACGATATTTCTGTTTTAAAAGTGGTAAACGTTCAATCACACCAGAAAATAAACCATTCGGATTATAATAAAGTGTTGGAAGATCTGCTCCGCTAAAGCGGTCCAGATATTCACTTGAAAGTTGACTCATTTTTTTAAGCCACATTTTCATCTGTATTCCCCTCTAGTTTTCTATCAGTGATGTACAAACTTCATGCCGACTTGAATCAATTGTAGGAAATTAAGTATTAGCCTGATAAGCCTGAATCCGCTGGCCCATTTCTATAGCTAAGGCTTCAAGTCCAGATTTTGGTCGTATCATTACTTCAAAATCAATGATCTGACCTTCATCATTGAACTGAATCATGTCGATTCCCTTAAGTTTCTTATCGCCGACATTGGCGGAGAACTCAAGTACAACATTGTTACCATCTTCACTAAGAAATTCGCGGTGATAACTAAAGTTTTCAAAGACCTGAATCACATTACTCAAGATAAAAAATACAACCTGTTTCCCAGGATAAGGATGAAAAGCCACGGGCGAGCGGAATACAACATCGTCCGCAAGGAGTTCATTCAATATAGATATGTCACGTGTTTCCAACATTTCATGCCAGCGCGTGATTGCAGTTTGGGTTATTTGTAGTGTCATTATTATTTCCTTTTTGTTGTAAAGTCCCCCTTTGCAAAAAGGGGGACTTAGGGTGATTCTGTTGTTTCAGAATAGAATCCTCTCCCTAACCCTCTCCTTTAACAAAGGAGAGGGAATGTTGCGAATCAACTTTCTTTCATGACAATTTCGTATGAAAGCAAAAACTGTCATCTTTTAAATTTTATCAATTAAATTACCGCAGCCAATTCAGCACCCTGACGGATCGCACGTTTAGCATCCAGCTCGCCAGCTTCTTTCGCACCACCAATGAGATGCACGTTTTTACCGGCAGCTTTTAGTTCATCAAACATGGCAGTATAAGATTCCTGACCAGCACAGATAATGACATTATCTACGTCTAACACTGCAGGTTGATCATTTACCATCACATGCAGACCCTGATCATCAATTTTTTCATAGCTTGCACCGGCAATCATTTTGACATTACGGTGTTTTAAGCCAGTACGGTGAATCCAGCCTGTGGTTTTACCCAGACTTGAACCGACAGAAGCTGCTTTACGCTGTAATAAATAAATTTCACGTTCAGGCTGTTCTACATTGGCGGTCTTGAGTCCACCAACATTTTCATAGTTAGTATCGATTCCCCATTCATCATAGAATTTTTCCGGATTGACACTACCACTTTCGGTCCCATGACTAAGCAGCTCAGCCGTATCAAAGCCAATACCCCCTGCACCAATAATCGCTACACGCTGGCCGACTGGTTTACGCTCTCTTAGTACCTCCAGATAAGACAACACTTTAGGATGATCAATTCCAGGAATATCGAGCTGACGCGGTGTCACCCCAGTGGCAACCACAATGTCATCAAATTCGGCTGAAATCAGCTGATCAAAGGTCGCGGTGCAATTTAATTTCAATTGAATACGGGGTTGCAACTCAATCTGACGTTTGAAATAACGTAAGGTTTCATAAAACTCTTCCTTACCTGGAATGGTCTTCGCAATATTAAATTGCCCACCAATCTGTGCTGAAGCTTCGAATACAGTGACATGATGACCACGACCTGCTGCATAGATGGCAAAGCTTAAACCCGCTGGTCCTGCACCAATCACTGCAATATTTTTCACTACATTGGTTTCTTTAAAGATCAGTTCAGTTTCATAACACGCGCGTGGATTCACCAGACAGGTAGCAATTTTCATCGAGAAAATATGATCCAGACAGGCCTGATTACAACCGATACAGGTATTAATTTCATCACTACGGCCCTGTTCTGCTTTTAAGACAAACTCAGAGTCTGCCAGCATTGGACGTGCCATTGACACCATATCGGCATCGCCTGTAGCCAGGACATATTCTGCCATTTCCGGCGTATTAATACGGTTAGAGGTAATAAGAGGAATACTCACCTGACCTTTTAGCTTGCGCGTAACCCAAGTAAAGGCCGCACGTGGCACTTTGGTAGCAATGGTCGGAATACGCGCTTCATGCCAGCCAATGCCGGTATTGATAATCGTCGCGCCGGCTTTCTCTATAGCTTTGGCGAGTTGAATCACTTCTTCTAGAGTTGAACCGCCTTCAACCAGATCCAGCATCGAAAGACGATAAATAATAATAAAGTTCTCACCGACCATTTCACGGGTACGGCGTACAATTTCAATCGGGAAACGGATACGGTTTTCATAGCTGCCACCCCATTCATCATCACGATGATTGGTACGTGCTGCGATGAACTCATTGATCAGGTAACCTTCTGAGCCCATGATTTCGACACCGTCATAACCAGCATACTGAGCCAGTCTGGCACAGTTAGCAAAATCATCGATGGTCTGCTGCACTTCAGCCGAGCTTAAAGCATGCGGTTTGACTGGATTAATCGGTGCCTGAATTGAAGACGGCGCAACATTTTCTGCCTGATAAGAATAACGGCCAGTATGCAGGATCTGCATGGCAATTTTTCCGCCAGCCTCATGCACGGCTTGTGTAATGACTTTATGTTTTTCAGCTTCTTCAATCGTGTCGAGCTTGGAACCACCCTGAAAAGTGACGCCATGATCATTCGGCGAAATACCACCTGTGACAATTAAGGCTACACCCCCCTTGGCACGTTCTGCATAAAAGGCAGCCATCCGATTATAACCGCCCGGTGCTTCTTCTAAGCCCACATGCATGGAGCCCATCAAGACACGGTTTTTAAGCGTGGTAAAACCCAGATCCAGTGGGGCAAGTAAATTCGGATATTTAGACATTTCAACTCCCTAGCGTGCAGATGTGCTGGCTATTTTTATTCAGGCTGACTGATTTATTTCCATCAAGCATCAGCCTTATGCAACTTGTTGCACTAATTTATAGTGCAGAATTGATTATTATGCAACATGTTGCATAATAATCCCGAGTCACTTTTTTGAGACGTTTATGTCTTTATCACATGTTTTACTCACCAGCCTGATTGAGAAACCGAGTACCGGCATTGAGCTAGCACGCCGTTTTGACCGCTCCATGGGTTTCTTCTGGAATGCCACCCATCAGCAGATCTATCGTGAATTGAATGCCATGCTGCAAAAAGGCTGGATTTCGACCCTAGAAGAGGAAGATTCTCATAGCCGTAAAAAAACCTATCAGGTAGAGCGACTCGGCCGGGAAGAACTGGCTAACTGGATGCTGGAGCATAGTTCTCCTGCACAGCTTCGTGAAGAATTGATGGTTCGTCTACGTGCAGAAGCCCAACTGGGCGGCAACAGCACCTTACCTGAACTGGAACGCCATCTAGAAATACATAAAGAGAAGCTTAAAACCTATCAGCAGATTTTCGCCAAAGACTTTGCTCAAGCTGACGAAAATGACCGAACCCTGTATATTCATAAAATGATTCTGCAACTGGGTATTGACCAAGAACTGGGCTGGATTGCCTGGCTCGAACAGGTTATTCCCAAACTTAAACAATTCGATGTAGAAAAATTATAAATACGGAGATATGCATGCCCTTCTATAGCATGCCAGATGGCGAACAGTTATTTGTACGTGAATACGGTCAGGGTCAACCGGTCCTGGTCCTATCAGGTCTGGGCATGTTGAGCTGGCAATGGGCAGCTTTTCTCTATCCACATCAGAAAAATTTCCGCTTTATTATTCCCGAGTGGCGTGGGTTTGGGGCATCTAGTCACTGCAAAATTCCGCAAGACCTGGATGCAATTTCCAGTCACTGGCTTGATGTTCAGTCGGTGATCCAGCAGCTCAATTTAGATCAATTCATTGTAATTGCTTACTCTATGGGTGCGACAACCACCATGCATGGCTTGTGCTACGGGGATTTTGCCAAACATATAGCAGCTTATTTGCATATTGACCAAACACCGAAGATTCCGGTTGATGATGCTTGGGCATTTGGACTTTTTGGTCCACGCCATCAGGAATTTATTGAAATTTTGCAGCAGCTTTCAACATTACTTGCAGAACATCAGCAGATTGAACTCATTCGGAATCTGGATACTGCAGTACGTCAGCAAATTACAGCATTATGGCTGCGCTTCATCCAGCTACAAAATGATCGTCCAGCCAGTTTAAAAGTGTTTAAGTTCATCCTGAACCGACCTCGTCTGCAAAGCCTGCTCCTGCCTTCCAGTCGGGTAGATTATATGACGTGGTACATCAATAATTATTTATATCATCAGGAAGATTATCGTGAAGCTCTGGCGAAGCTTACTTGTCCGGTGACTTTCTTTAGCGGTGTGCAGTCCAAACTTTATCCTGTGGAAGGCCAGCGCCTGATTGCCCAAAGCCTGCCTCAGGCTAAACATGTGCTTTTCAACAAATCTGGTCATACCCCTTTACTGACCGAACCACTCAAATTTGCCAAGGAGCTCGGCATCTTTCTGAAAGAAAATTTACAGTCCAGCTCTTCAGCGGCTTAAAGATTAAGGAGAAGAAATCATGAAAAAACTGGTGGTGTTTTCAGGTGCTGGCATGAGTGTTGAAAGTGGGATTAACACCTTTCGTGACAGTGATGGGCTTTGGGAACAGTATCGTATAGAAGAAGTAGCCACACCGGAAGCTTGGGCTAAAAATCCGGAACTGGTGCAACGCTTTTATAATGCCCGACGTAAAAATATTCTGGAAGCACAGCCAAATGCAGCTCATCAACTCATTGCTGAACTTGAAGATGATTTTGATGTCCATGTGATTACCCAAAATATTGATGATCTGCATGAACGTGCCGGAAGTTCTAAGGTTATTCACCTGCATGGCAATATCTGCCTAGCCAAAACCTCAGGCCCGAATTGCCAGTACACCACCGAGTTTTATCCGATTGAAGGGACTGAATTAGATTTAACTAAACACTTCTGTAAGGATGGCTATCCACTACGTCCACATGTGGTCTGGTTTGGCGAAGCTGTACCAGCTTATGAAGAAGCACAAGATTGTGTACAGGATACTGATATTTTCGTGGTTATTGGAACTAGCCTGCAAGTATATCCTGTTGCTGGTTTAATCCATGAGATTCCAGCTCACTGCACAGCTTATTATATTGATCCCAAAGCAGATCAACAGCATTTACCCGTTCAGTTTCACAAGATTTCCCAGACGGCCACAGAAGGCATGAAAACCTTACTTAAATTACTTGAGTCCGAGATCTAGTCATCATTCAAAATTCGTATTCTATAGTTGACAGTATGCAACAATCATTTTTTAATCAGCCTATTGTTGCAGGAATGGAATTAAACGATGCTGACTGATCTGGATGATTTTTACTGTTTTGCGCAGGTCGTGGAACATGGCGGCTTTAGTGCGGCTGAACGTGCTACCGATATTCCCAAATCCAAGCTCAGCCGCCGCGTTTATAATCTGGAAGAACGCCTTGGCGTCCGCCTGATTCAGCGTAGTTCTCGCCATTTTGCAGTCACTGATATTGGCATGAATATCTATCGACATGCACAAGTGATGCTCAGTGCAGCACAGGCCGCCCATGATCTGGTGGATCATCTCAGTACTGAACCGCGTGGTACCATTAAAATCAGCCTGCCCGTTTCCATTGCCCAGAATGAAATGGCAAAAATCCTGCCGGATTTCCTGAAAAAATATCCTGAAATTAAAGTCCAGATGATGATCACCAATCGACGTGTAGACATTATTAATGAAGGCTTTGATCTGGCCCTACGGGTACGGACCAGCCTGGATGATGATCCGAATCTGGTGATTCGTCAGTTTGAAAAAATTGAACAGCATCTGTTTGCCAGTCAGGGCTATTTAAATGAATTTGGCGATCTTAAAACACCTGAACAGCTCTCTGAACATAAAATTTTAAGCATGGCTGAGGAACATACTGAACAGTTCCTGATATTGCAGAATGAGCAGCAGCAACAGAAGAAAATCCGGATCAACCCGACCGTAATGGGATCAGACCTGAATATGCTGGCACAACTGGCAGCTTCAGGCTGTGGTATTACCTTATTGCCCGATAATGTCGTGCAGCAATATATAGAACGGGGCGAACTGGTTCGGGTACTTTCAGACTGGAAAACGGCACATGGAATTTTCCATCTGGTTTATCCTTCCCGTCGTGGTCTGTTACCAGCTGTAAGAGTATTTATTGATTATCTGGTTGAGCATCTGCATCTTGTATAAATAGACATATTTCAGGCAAAAAAATAGCTCATTCTTGGGGAAAAATGAGCTAATAAAAACGATTCACTACAGCATGAAGTGAACGAAAGGAAACTACTACCGCCAAGCCAAATCTAATACACAGCAATCAGACATCTAACAAAGCAAATATCAACTAACTATAAATAGATTAAGAGAATTTGGCTGGTTAAACCACTTCTTCATGTAGTATTTTGTAGGCTTTTGTCATTAATAACACGTATGCTGTAATTTATGTAAGCTACTGTATTTCAATGCATAACATGAAAAATAATTTAAATTTCCGGATATTCGCCAGTGCCTTCTGGCCACGGCGATAACAGTTCAAAACCTGTTTCAGTCACGACTACCATGTGTTCCCATTGAGCCGACCAGGATTTATCTGCAGTCACGACTGTCCAGCCGTCCTTCAACTCTTTAACACGCGCTTTACCCATGTTGACCATAGGTTCAATGGTAAAGACCATACCGGGTACCAGTTTGATGCCCTGACCTGGTTGTCCGTAATGCAGAATGTTTGGCTGTTCGTGATAAATTTTACCAATCCCATGACCACAATATTCACGCACAATGGTGTAGCCTTCACGCTGTGCAACAGACTGGATTGCATAACCAATATCGCCTAGGGTTGCGCCCGGTTTAACGGCATGAATCCCGGCAACCATAGCTTCATAAGTGGTTTTGACCAGACGTTTGGCTTCAGGAGTTGGTGTACCGACATAATACATTCGACTGGTATCGCCAAAATAACCGTCTTTAATGATCGCAACGTCAATATTAATAATATCGCCATCTTGCAAGACCGTATTCGGAGATGGAATACCATGACAAACCACTTCATTCGGTGAAATACAGGTGGTTTTGGTATAACCATAATAGCCAATATTAGCTGGCGTCACTTTTAGTGTATTGACGATAAAATCATGACAGATGTCATCCAGATATTCAGTTGTGACACCCGGCTTAACATGCTCCCCGATCATTTCCAAAACCTGTGCAGCCAAACGCCCAGATATACGTAATTTTTCGATATCTTGTTCGGTTTTCAGAGTAATCGCTGGAGCTCGCATGGATCTATCCTCAAGGTGAATCAGGAAATTATAGTCCTTTTTCAGCCAAGATGCGCATTTGTTCGCTCTGCATGACAATTCTTAAAACTTGCTATAGAGAATTTCACTGCTGCTTATTTATACAAACAATAAGCCTTAAATAATTGAGTGAAGCCTAAATGATTTATTTATTTAAAAATAAATTATATTTTTTTCAACTGAATATCAAAGATATATTTCTACCAAGCTTTTAAAGTTCACATTATCCGATCGTCAAGATCAGTAAAATCAAGGCTTTCAGGATTAAATTAAACTCCAAAAATCATCATATATACACTAAAATCGCTTTCTTTTATTTATTTGTTCTCCCTCTATGACAAGTCTCCGTACAAGAGATATTGTGGCCTTAGGTTTTATGACCTTTGCACTGTTCATTGGTGCGGGCAACATT
>NZ_DFDO01000135.1:0-8639 GCF_002367915.1 Acinetobacter sp. UBA3025 | reverse complement strand
AGTTTTCTCCCTTACACTGAAATCAAGTTTTAGAAAATTAGAGGATTTTGTATGAAACAGTTTTCGAAAATTCTAATACTCATTACGATGGGCTTTTATGGTACTTCTACTATTGCAGCAGATGCTATTCCTTTGGAAGCTAAAGCCGCCGCAGAAGCACAAAAAGCTGCGCTAGAATATTCTGAAAATCAGAAGAGTGATTCAGACTCAGACTAAAAACAAAATAAAGCCCACGAAGGGCTTTATTTACATACGGGAATCATTAGGAAAAGTTATTTTAATAACTCAATGATTGTCCTACTCCATAAACCATCAAGGTAATAAGGAATACGACCAATGCGGAGACAGCTAATTCTGCTTTAGTCATGTGTTTTACCCTCATGGAGAGCTGTATATTATTTATACACTACATAAGCATGAAACCAAATAACAAAATATTACATAATCTTGAATATTTAAACTAAAGTAAAACAAAACATAAGAGAGTAAAACTATAAATTAAACCTTAATTATCAATCAATATGTTTTCAATTATCAGTTACTTAATAAATTTTATTTAAAAGATTAATAGATTATTTCTTTGAAATCATAAAATAATCTTTGTTTATAAAAAATTTTTCTATGTAATATATTGCCATTCCAAAATTTAAGCTTTTGAACTTAATGTCTTTTTAAGTCATTTCGTAGGTTTTAATTTTACTATTTCATAATTTATTTTCCTTATATGATATCAAATTAAAACTAAACATCTGATATGTATTTTTAAATAATCAACACTGCTAATTTATTTTCAATAAAATTCTCTTTTTTTCCATAAAGATCATTTTTTATTATTTTTAAAACCTCAATATATAAATTTAAAGATCCTAAATAGAAGGATCTTTAAATTTTAAATTACTACATAGATTTGAGTACTTCTAACTCGAAATCAAGCTCCATCATTTTTTCCAGATTTGGTACAATCGCATTCACCCAAGTGCCACTATTCCAGACTTTCAGAATTCCATTTTCTTCCTTATAGAATGCACAGTCCTGAGCTGATATATGATGAATAACCTGGGTTCCTTCTGGTATATTTCTCATACAGACCTCCACACATTTGGTTTATTTTTTAATTTAGCAGAAGATTTGAATTTTTCGTTTACATTGCTTTATAGAGTTGTATTAATTGACTATTTAATAGATTAATCATGTAACTTTAATTTTGATATAACTTTTCTTACTCATCTTATCTAAAAATATTTAAATGATAAAAATAAAAAATCCCAACAATATATGTTGAGATTTTCTATTTATAATCAAATTAAACTAGCAGTAAATATAAGTAATGCTCAGGCTATAAAATCTCGTAAAATGTGTTGATTTATCACTTCATCAAAACTTAGATTTGAAAGATTTTGCTTGTTATGTTTGACGGTTTTATAACAATAACTCGCTGCAATACCCATACTAATTAAAGTCAACAATTTCATTGTTCACCTCAAAATTAAAAATATTAGAAACTGTGAAATTAAAATATCAGCTTGCTTTGTAGTGGTCTAAGCCAGTTTGGAAAGCTTTTTGTATGGTATGTAAATCCGTCAGAACCATTTTGGGTCTATAAATTCATTATCAATTTTTTGCTTTGCCTTGAATTGTCTTATTTTCCCTTAACCGGCTCGACGAGTGCAGTGGAAAATAAGGATCATCGATGATTAACATTCTTAAACGGAAGATCATATTTGAATACAAAAAGTACATCATTTTAAAGCGGCATGGCCGCAATCAAATGAGATGCAAACCATAAATTCGAGGAAGATAAATCAGAATCTGCTATGATAGCTTCCACTTAGTGGACTCTTTTATGTCTTCCCTTATCTCCTACTTATATGTAAAGGAGTATCACAATGGGCAACATGACTGCCACATCAGAATTATTTTATATATTTTAGTAGGTTAAAGTGAAAATTGTCATTCTTAACAAGCCTTATGACGTCCTCTCCCAATTTCGTCCAGATGAAAAACATCAGACTATGGCGGATTTCGTAGACGATCCAGATCTGCGTATTGCCGGTCGTCTGGACATGGATTCTGAAGGTTTGATGTTCCTGACCGATCATGGCGGTTTAAACCAATATATTACCAATCCAGCCAGCAAAAAATTCAAAACTTATCTGGTTCAGGTCGATGGTGATATAACTGAAGAAGCTTTG
Source organism: Acinetobacter sp. UBA3025 (assembly GCF_002367915.1). Taxonomy (NCBI): domain Bacteria; kingdom Pseudomonadati; phylum Pseudomonadota; class Gammaproteobacteria; order Moraxellales; family Moraxellaceae; genus Acinetobacter; species Acinetobacter sp. UBA3025. Next base: position 6,447 of record NZ_DFDO01000135.1, on the reverse strand, counting down.
GAACAGCTTCGTAAGGGCGTTGAACTGAATGACGGTATTACGCTGCCAGCCAAAGCAATCAAAGTCACTGAACCGGAATGGTTATGGGAACGTAATCCCCCGGTACGTTTCCGTGCTTCTGTTCCAACTTCATGGGTTGAAATTTCAATCTGTGAAGGCCGTAACCGTCAGGTACGTCGTATGACTGCAGCAGTCGGCTTTCCTACCTTACGTTTGATCCGCACCAAAATCGGTTCGATTGATCTGGTACAGTTGGGTCTGCAACCAGGTGAAACCAAAGAAATCGAACCGTTGCTCTATCCAGACTTTAAAGATGTGCCTGCACAGGAACCGTATCGTTCGCGCTCTTATGTGAAAAAGCCGGGTGGTACCGGTGGTAAACCGATTAACAAGAAAGTAACGAAAGACGGCACCAAGAAAAAAACCGGTACACCACGTATCTGGCAAATGGAAGAAGGTGAAAAACCACGTCGCAAGACCAATGGTACCACCCGTCCAAATACCAAGAGTCGTGGCCGTCGTACACGTTAAGCCACTGCTTAGATCGGGAAGATCAAACTAAAGACCACCCCTTGAGAATGGTTATTCACCTGAACTTCCCCCTGATGCAACTGCATAATGGACTGCACAATCGCCAAGCCCAAACCACCCGTTTGGGCTTTTTGATGCCGGCTGCTATCAACTTGATAAAAGCGTTCAAACAGATGGGCTAAATGCTGCTCGGGGATCTGTACACCTGCTGTCAGCACATCAATCCGACAGCTATTTTCTGTAGTCATCGCCGTGATTCTGATCTCGCCATTTTCCTTTCTATACTGCACTGCGTTGCTGAGTAAATTGGCAAGCGCACGTTGCAGATGTTCCGGATGCGCAGCTATATTCAGTTGAGCCGGAATATCCGTATAAATAGATATATTTTTTTCTTCTGCCAGAAACTCAAAATATGCCAGCAAATCTTCTATGATCTGGCTCAGTTCTAGTGTCTGTTTTTCTATCTGATAATGACCATGTTCTACCCGGGCGATAAACAGCATGTTTTCAATCATCTGGGTCAGACGTTCATATTCTTCCAGATGAGAATACAGCAGATTTTCTAATTCATCGCGACTACGTGACTTCGACAAGGCAATCTGGGTTTGCCCCATCAAGTTATTCAGGGGCGTTCGTAATTCATGAGAAATATCTTCAGAAAATCGGACCAGCTGTTCATAGCCTTGCTGTATTCGGTCCAGCATGGCATTCATGGCCTCGGTTAATTGCTGCACCTCAATAGTTCGGGATGGCAACTCGATGCGTTGATCCAGCTGCTGTACATTAATCTGCTGAGTGGCGTAAATTAATTGACGCATGGATCGTAGCAGATAGTGTCCCATCAGCCAGGCTAACAAGGTGGATAAAATAATACCAAGCAGAGTGTAGATCACTAATTTTATCAGGTAATGTTTTAAAACCTGTTGCCCTGCTGCGAGCTGCTTACCGGCAATCAGTTGATAAGACTGTCCATTAAAGTCCACTTGCTTAAATGCCAAACGGGTCGTGGGTTGTTCAAGCTTATTATTTTGATAATTCAGCCTGGTGTGATAATCCAATAGAGGAATAGTAATATTTAAAGGATTAATGTCAATCAAGGTATTCTGCGCGTTTTTAAGGATCAGTAAATTATCTTCCTGTCCAAGCATATTCTCATAAAGCTCTGGATGTTCGATCAGCACCTGAAAGCTTTGCTGATCAGCCAGAAATATTTCAATCCTGGAAATCCGCAAGGCCAAGGCTTCATCCTGCTGTTGTTGCACCATCTGCTGCATATTGTGATAGGACAACCCGCCGATACTTAAAAAGACGATACAGGAAATAAGGCCAAAAGCGATGCCGAGACGTGTGCCCAAATGCATTTTCATGCGTGCACATCCAGCTTATAACCCATACCACGTACAGTATGAATAAGTTTTGGACTGAAATGGTCATCAATTTTAGAACGTAATCGACGTACAGCAACATCAACGACATTGGTGTCGGTATTGAAATTAATATTCCAGACTAGTGAAGCAATTTGTGTCCGGGTTAAAACTTCGGACTGGTGTTCCATCAGCAACTGTAAAAGCGCAAACTCCTTTTGGGTAAGCTCAATTTTTTGCTGGTCTCGAAATACTTCCCGGGTTAAACGATTCAGCTCTAAATTGGCCACCTGATACATTTCATGTTCAACTTTCGGTACACGGCGCAGCAGGCTTTTTATTCTGGCCAAGAGTTCGATATAAGAGAAAGGCTTGGTTAAATAGTCATCTGCACCCAGTTCCAATCCTTTGACCCGGTCAAGCACATGATCTTTGGCAGTCAGCATAAGTACGGGAACTTTAGAAAAAGTACGCAAGGTTTTGAGGACTTGCCAGCCGTCCAGGTCGGGCAGCATCACATCCAGCAATACCAGATCAACCTGTTGCTGTTCCAGCACCGATAAGGCATGCAGGCCATTATCCACCTGTGTAGTCTGGTAGCCGGATTCATTTAAGCCTGTAGCCAAGAAGCCGGCAATTTTGGCTTCATCTTCTACAATTAAAATATGCATGAGCTGAGTTTAATTAATTTCATACAGCGCAAAGATTACAAATTGGTAATCTGATTGTCATCCATGAGCTTCAATTCTTTGATTATGATCTTCTCAATTTCTATATGACTGAACATTATCATGAGAAGTAGATTAAATCAGAGAAAAATATTTTTATATCTAGCGAGTTTAGCAATGGTTAGCTTAAGCCATGCTGAATTAAAAACGGCCTATATTATGGACTTGAGCACAGCAAATCAGCTTACTGAGAATGTCATGCAAGCTTGTCAGAAAGCCAGCAAACCCTCTGCAGTCACAGTACTGGATCAAGGCGGCAATGTCTTGGCCAGTCAACGGCATGAATCTGTCGGAATTCACAATTTAACTGCATCACAGCGTAAAGCCTTTACTGCATACTCGACTAAGACCAGTACATTGGATTTCATGCGTCATGCACAAAAGAACCCGGATGCACAAAATTTAAATACCCTGGATGAATTGTTATTATTGGGCGGCGGGGTACCTGTGGTTTATAAAAACCAGCTCATTGGCGCTGTTGGCGTTGCAGGCTCTGGTGGCTCTGAACAGGATCATCAATGTGCCGTACAAGGCATTCAACATACTTTAAAACAACTTTAATTTTATCTATCTATTGAATAGGAACAGACCTATGAAAAAAATTATTTTTGGTGCTCTTCTAGCGGCGACAGCAAGCTTTTCTTTTGCACAGAATCCTTTAAGTGTGCATGTGCTGAATCAGGAAACTGGTCTGCCTTCCGCCAATGTCGCGGTGATTCTGGAAGCTCAGCAAGGTGACAAGTGGATAAAACTGAATGAGTTAAAAACAGATGCCAATGGCCGTATCAAAGAGTTTTATCCTAAAGATACAGCTTTACAGAAAGGCATCTATAAAGTGACCTTCAAAACCGGTGACTGGTTTAAGGCCAATAATCAACGCACCTTCTTCCCTGAAGTACCTGTGGTATTTACGATTGACGGTGCTTTGGAGCACTATCATATTCCCTTATTACTGAGCTCTTATGGTTATTCAACCTATCGTGGTAACTAATTCTTAATCCCTAAAAGCGTTATTTTCATGGCGCTTTATTTTGATAAGTAAAATGGCTGCATTTCATCATTCATCTGGCTTTCGCTTGTTATTTATCTCCTAGAGTGCTATTTATGATTCATATAATTAATATTTTTAAAATAAGTGTATCTAAAAAAGGAGTTTTGCAATGGATCAGCAAGTGAATCAGATGTTTAATCAGGACCGGTTAATTCAGTATCTCGGTGCACATCTAATTTCCTATAACCACAATCATGCAAAGATTGAACTTAAGGTGACTGAACAACATTTACAGGGGCATCAGACCTGTAACGGCGCTGTGATATTTGCATTGGCTGATGCTGCCTTTGCCATTGCCTGCAATACCGGCGAACATCCAGCAGTCGGCCAACATTGCGGTATTCATTATTTAAAACCAGCTTTATTAGGTGATACCCTTACTGCCATAGCTGAACATAAAGCCAGTAGCGGTCGCAGTGGGATTTACGATATTCAGATCCTGAATCAGAAAGATCAAATCGTGGCTGAATTCCGTGGAACCTCACGACTGATCGTTAAATAATTATTCTAAAACTTAATGCAATAAAAAAACCGGTGCATCAACACCGGTTTTTTTCAATCAATAAATACTTAATTAAGCTTTCAACCATTTCTCGACTTTAGCTTGATCTTCAACTTTTAACTCGACTTCAGTCAGTTCAGAACCACCATTTTGAACGTCAAAAGTCATCAGCTCATCAAGACGGAATGCATGGACAGTATACGTACCTTCCTGTTTCGCATATTTCTCGACAAGTTTCGTCGTTACTTTAAGTCCATCAATCGCCACAATCACATCATTCGCTGAAAGGCCCGCTTTCACCCCTGCTCCATCACGACGTGCAGACTGAACCAGCACACCTTCAGGCTTATCTACAAGTTTCAAACCAAATGGCAATGACTTGTCATTTTTCAGCGTATAGCTCACGCCAAATTCAGGTAGTAACTGATCTAATGGCAATTCATCAGTAGTATTGATCAGGTGATTGATCTGTTCTAACCAGTTATCACCAGTCAATTCCTGGCATAACTCAAAGATAGTCCGCTCATTGACCTGAATGCCATTTTGCGTATTTTCATATAGCTTACGCATCAAAGCGTCTAGACTTGAACCACGTAGACGTAGACCTAGATCCAGACAAAGTGCAACTAAACAGCCTTTATTGTAGTAGCTGGTACCGGCATTATTTGAGTTTTCATCCTGACGATAGAATTTTACCCAGGCATCAAAGCTAGACTCAGATACTGACTGAATAAAACGTCCCGGGTTTTGCAAATAACGGTCAATCTGCGCTTTGAGCAATGCAATATAAGATTCCTGATTAATCACGCCACTACGGAGCAGAATCAGGTCATCATAATACGACGTAAACCCTTCAAAGATCCAAAGCAAAGAGGTATAGCCTTCTTTATTTAGATCATAATTCACGAAGTTTTCTGGACGAATAAATTTCACTAACCATGAATGGAAATACTCATGACTACATAGGCCAAGGAAACGCTGATAATCTTTCGATGGCTCTTCAGGCTCATCTACTTTAGGGAAATCATCACGCGGTGTAATCAGACTGGTTGAGTTTGGATGCTCCAAACCGCCATAGCTGTTCCCGGTGGCTATGGTCATAAAGGTATAATCATTGAATGGCGCAGAACCGAACATGGAAATTTCTGTCGCACAGATTTTCTCAATGTCCTGCTTCATACGCTGTTCATTCATCGCATGCTTGCCTGACACCACAAACTCATGCGGAATGCCATTGGCTTCAAAGCTGAAACGGGTCTGCTCTGCCAGTTCAAACGGCGCATCAATCAGTTCAGCATAGTTTTTAGCTTTTAAGGTATAACGACCTTTCACCAGACTTTTGGCCTGCATGCCCGTCGCAAGCTGGAAATGTTTCAGTTCATCCGGCAGGAATACTTCTACTTCAATTTCTTTATGCTCCTGACCTTCTAGACTCAAACATGCACAAGCTGGGTTCACATAGAGACGGTTTTGATCCACATATGCACCACGAACAGACAGGTCATACGCGTAGACATCGTATTCCACAGTAATCAGTTCATGATCCGTATTGAATAAACGCCATTTATTCTTTTCAAACTTCTGGATTTGTAGCTGGCGTCCATCCTCATCATAAGCCTTGACTGCTTCAATATGCTTGGAGAACTCGCGAATCAGGTAACTACCCGGAATCCAGGTCGGTAAAGAAAGGACTTGTGTTGGGTCTGCTAAAAAGCGAAGAGTTACGTGAATAAGATGCTGACGATAATCGTCAAATTCGATTTGATAATGCAACATAATGGGCGATATAAAATACAAATAAATGAGTTATAGCTTAGCTTAGCATTTTTTAGGCCAGTATTGCTTAGCTGTCGCATTTGTCTACATTTCTGACTAGCTATCCTTAAAAAAAAGGCATAGCATGCGTGAAAATTAAATCGTTCATCGACCGGTTGGTTATTAAGGAACACCTTTGAAATACATCATCTCACTGCTTGCAGTTCTCAGCCTGTTTGTGCCTGCAATTTCATATGCTGCCCTTCTGAATATTTTGCCTGAAAGCGTTGAAGCAGAAGCATGGACCATTCTTGACTCACAGTCAGGCCAGGTCATTGCCGAACACAATGCCGACGTTCAACGTGCTCCAGCTTCCCTCACCAAAATGATGGTCGCTTATATTGCATTGAAAGAAATTCAGGCGGGTAAATTAGATAAAAGTGAAGTATTAACTGCAACACCGATTGTGAAAACAGTGATGTGGGATGAGTCACAAATGTACCTGAAAGAAGGTGA